>JAKZSX010000258.1:0-3795 GCA_047517405.1 Candidatus Poribacteria bacterium
CAAGCGACTCATCTCAGTCTCAGATAACGGTGCCGGCATGAGTCGTGAGGACGCGCTCATCGCGATAGAACGTCATGCGACTAGTAAAATTAGCTCCGTTGAAGACCTAGAAAGCATCCAGACGTTTGGCTTCCGTGGGGAGGCACTTCCGAGTATTGCATCGGTTTCGCAGTTTGAACTGTTGACACGAACCCCCGATGCGGTGGAAGGCACAAAGATCACAGTTGAAGGCAGCGTGGTTCGTCCAGTACAGGCAAGTGGTTGTTCACCGGGCACACATATCACCGCTAACAACCTGTTTCATAATGTGCCAGCACGGTTGAAATTCCTCAAAAGTGATGCCACAGAATTGAATCACATCACAAACCAGGTAATGTGGGCAGCACTTGCTAACCCAAAAATCCAGTTTTCCCTTTCACACAACAACCGCTCTCTAATCGATGTCCGAGCGTGCGAATCCTATATTGAGCGCATACGCCTCCTATACGGGAAAGAGTTCGCCGAAAATCTCATCGAGTTCGATGCCGATCTCCCAAACCTCCATCTCCACTGCTTTATCGGTAAACCCGATTTTACGAAGTCAAACCGCAATTACCAACTCTTTTTCTTAAACCGGAGACCGATTCGGAGTAAGGTTCTCGGCGCAGCCCTCAACGAAGCGATGCGGTCCATGGTCCCCAAGGATCGGCACGTCGTTGCGTTTCTGTTCCTAAGGATGAGCGGTCAACAGGTTGATGTCAATGTCCACCCAGCCAAGATCGAGGTGCGATTCCAGAATGAGCGCAGCCTTTATAGCGGGGTGGTGCGCTTGCTACACAGCGGCATCTACAAAAACAAATATATCCCAAAAATGGAAGCGCAAGATTCAACTCCTGAAGGCAGAGACACCTCCACGAACGTCCCGTCTCAACAACCGCGGATCGGGGTGGAGATCCCATCCTCAAATGTCTTCCCTGCACCGTACCGCGAATTTACCAAGCCAGCACCAACCCCTGCTCCCACCACTACGCCGATACCTCCTGAAGAACTTGGATCATCACAGGAATCCCTTCAGGTCGAATCGGTGCAGCTTCCACAACACCCAATCCCCGAGGGAACAGAACTGCAACTCCTCGACTTTGAAGGCGTCCAGCTAAAAACCAATCTATTTAATACTTACATCGTTGCAGAAGGTGCGGATCAGGTGTTCCTGATTGATCAGCACGTCGCAGCCGAGCGCGTGCTATATGAGCGTTTTGTCGAGCAGCTGAAGACAGATAGTGTTCCGGTGCAGGGGCTGTTGCTACCTGTTACCATCGAAGCAACGCTCCAGCAGCTTACAGCACTCGATGTTCACAGTGAACTATTTGAAAAACTTGGCTTCGATGTGGAACGATTTGGCGGGAGAACAATTCTCGTCCGATCTATCCCCGCGACACTCCCCACACGGCTCGTCAACGTGACGGTCACAGATCTACTAGATGGGCTTGGGAGTGCCGTAACCCCAACCGTAGAGCATCTTGAAGTGCAGGACAAGGCACTCATTACGCTTGCCTGCAAGTCCGCTGTGAAAGCCGGGGATGTACTGACCATGGAAGAGATGGTCAACCTAATCAAAGACCTTTCTCAGGCAAAGCTGCCCTTCAATTGTCCACACGCACGCCCCATCATTGTGGAAATGCATCGAAATGAATTAGAGAGCCGATTTAAGAGACGGTAATTGGTCCGATAGAGTGCAAATCATTTCTATGGGATATTTTGGAGAGGAATTATCACGAGGAAAAATGATTATCAACAGCACCAAAGATTTATTTATATTACTGGAGGCAAAATTCGATGTCAAAGCACTATAGAGTTGGCATCATCGGATGTGGACGGGTTGCGGCTGCACACGCCAATGCGTACACAGCAATCGAATCCACCGAACTCGTTGCAATCGCAGAACCAGATCCGGAACGCCGACTAAAATTTGACGAAGCTTACGGAGTCACGGGCCTTTACGAAAATTATCGTGAGATGCTTGCAAATGAGGAATTAGATATTATCAGCATTTGTACATGGCCCCCACTTCATCGCGAAATGACAGTTGCCGCCGCTGAAAGCGGTGCAAAGGCGATACTTTGCGAAAAACCGATGGCGCTTAATTTGGGGGAAGCGGATAGGATGCTGGCAGCATGTGAAGAAGCTGGAACAAAACTGGTCATCGGACATCAACACCGCTTCGACTCGCAAGCAGTGAACGCAATAGAACTCATCAAGGGGAACGCGATCGGTGAATTGCAGTCGATTTTCGGTTATTGCAACAGCAAAGATCTACTCACCAACGGCACCCATGTCGTTGACCTCATCCGTTATTTTGTCGACGATTCTCCGGTCAGATGGGTCATGGGACAAATCGATCGCCCATCGGATAAAGTTGACTTTGGACATCGCGTTGAACATAACGCTATCGGGCACTGGCAGTTTGAAAGCGGCACTCACGCGATGATCGCGCAGGGTGAACTTGCCCCAAGCGGCTATGCCTTCCAGCTTTGCGGCACCGCAGGACTCATCAGTATCAATGCCCCCCAAGGTCGTCAGCTGCAAGTCATTACCAAAAATGGCGAACTGGACGTTCTCCTTGAAGAGGTCAACCCCAAACACGCGGAGGTAGAGGAACTGATTGCGTGGCTGGAAGGGAGTCCACCCCACCGATCGTGTGGAGAAAACGGCAGAGCAACGATGGAAGTCCTCATGGCAATTATGGAATCGTCGCGCCTTCGCCGTGCTATTTACCTGCCCCTCGAAACGACGGAGTCGCCGCTAGAGTTGATGATTGAATCGGAGCAAATCTGAAACGCAACTAGGACTTATCGCTGTAGTAGCATAGGTTTCCTAACCTGTGATCTTGCAGTCCAATCGTAGCGCAGGTTTCCCAACCTGCGATCACTCCGACTTAACCTGAAACAACCTAAGTATCGTAGGTTGGATTGAACGGTTGAAAGTACTTCCCTATCAAGCATAGTAGAGTTGCCGCCTGTCAACACGACGTTCTTACAAATAACGAGAGTGAAACCCAACACCCGTAACCAATGAACAAATGAACAAATGGTTTTCACGTTTCGCGTTTCACGCTCTTAGCGTTCTGCACCTTCTTTTAACATGAGCCAACAGTTGAAACCCAACATAGCACAATCGGAGTAAACCCATGCTGACACCTGAACAGATCCAATTTTACAAAGACAACGGCTACCTGCTTGCCGAACAGGTCTTCACGCCTGAAGAGATTGAGGAATGTGTCCGCGAAACCGACGCAATGTTTGATCGCGTCCAGCAGGACGGACGCCAACTCGAAGCCACATGGGGAGGCAAATGGCGGCAAGCCCAAATTCCCCAAGAAGAACTTGGTAAAACATCGGTACTTAGTATCCATAACATGCAATACCATTCCGCAGTTTTCACCAGAATGATGGTCAATCCGAGGTTGGCTGGAGTTGTCGCCGATTTGATTGGACCTAATGTGCAGCTGCACCACACAAAACTGCACATCAAGCCGCCCGAAAAAGGTTCCCCTTTTCCAATGCACCAAGATTATCACTACTTCCCGTACGAAAAGGACTCGATGATCGCTGCGGTAATCTATCTTGAAGATGCAACGGTGGAAAGCGGCTGTTTGTGCGTGATGCCCGGCGTTCATAAACAGGGACCCTTGCAACACGAACCCGATGGACTTTACCTATCGCCACAGAAATACCCCATTGAAAACGCTACACCGTGCGAGGGGAACGCAGGCGATGTGCTCCTCTTTAGTTACCTCACCCCACACGGCTCATACCT
>JAKZSX010000259.1:0-10127 GCA_047517405.1 Candidatus Poribacteria bacterium
TTCATTAAATAGAATGGAGAATTTATGAGCGTCAAAATCGGCGTGATCGGCGGCTCAGGATTTTATCAGATGGAGGGGTTAACGGACGTTGAAGCGATAGAGGTTGAGACCCCCTTTGGAAAACCGAGTGATTCGTTAGTTCTAGGTACAATCGAAGGAACACGCGTTGTGTTTCTACCGCGTCACGGCGTGGGGCATCGGCTGCTTCCGTCAGAGATTAATGTTCGTGCCAACATCTATGCCTTAAAAAACTTAGGGGTTGAGTGGATTATCTCTGCAAGCGCGGTCGGTAGCCTCAGAGCTAAGATCGAGCCACGCCACTTTGTTGTCCCGGATCAACTCTATGACCACACCAAGAATCGGGTGAGTACCTTCTTTGGTGAAGGACTCTCCGCCCACGTCAGTCTTGCCCAACCGTTTTGCCCCATCCTGAGTCAACTGCTACATGACGGCGCCAGCGATGTTGGTGCAACCGTTCATAAGGGTGGCACATACATCTGTATGGAGGGCCCCGCCTTCTCTACCGAAGCCGAATCGAACGTTTATAGGCAGCTTGGATTCGATGTTATTGGTATGACGGCTGCGCCGGAGGCGAAACTTGCCCGTGAGGCAGAAATCTGCTACGGCGTTCTCGCCTGCTCAACCGATTACGACTGCTGGCATCCCGATCACGACGCGGTCACAGCGGAGATGATTTTCCAAAACCTATCTGCAAATGTGGAAACTGCAAAACGCATCGTCAGGGATGTAATCCCCAAAATCCCCGAGAAACGCGACGGTTGTCCTTGCCCCCAAGCACTCGAAAAGTCAATCGCTACGGATCCGACGCGAATGTCCGCATCAACGAAGCAGAAACTCGATCTGCTAGTTGGTAAATATCTAAAGTAACCCCGCAGGATTTATTGTGCTCCAAGTGTCGCAAGCAAGTCCGCTGCCCTCTCTCGTTTCGCCGGATCGGTATTGCGGGCGACGACCCGTTGGAGCACCGAGATCGCGCGTTTGTCGCCCTTTTCCGCCATCTCGAACCCCATCTGATCTCGTTTTTCGTGGTAGCTATTGTCGTAGTCCTTGACCTCCATATCCCACTTTTGCCAGTAGTACTGTAGGTCGTTGGAGGGCCAATCAGCGTAAATCTCATCCCAAGTGGCCGGCTGGCTGTGTGGTAGCAGGCTGCCCGGTGCAATCGGATCACTAATTTTCTGGTATCTGGCGTCGATCGACATACGGAGCTGGTCGCTGGAGTTGGACACGCCTTTGTGCACCGCCATACTGTGAAAAATTAGCACATCTCCCTGCTCAAACGGGCTGTTCACCCAAGTCCCTTCAAGTGGGTTGGTAACTGCGATGCCACCCGCGCCCATCGCTGGCTGAAACTCGTAGATCCCGTGCCGATGCGAGCCGGACGCAATCTGGAGCCCGCCCAATTCCGGCGGTATGTCGCTTAACGGTATCCATGCCGTATAGGTGTCAGCTGTACCTTGGATGGGGATGAAATCCTGATGCGGTGGGGTGGTGAATACTTCCTGTTGTGGGAAAATTGTTCGCCCAATGATGCGTGCGTGCGGCAATACTGGCTCACCCAGTATCCGCTCCATCACTCCGATCAGGTTTGGGTGATGCTGTAGTGCCTGAAACTCTCGGAGTTTGTACATGTGATAATACACCCCCATGTACTCCGGCCGCGGTTCGACACAAAAACCGTCTAGGTCTGCAATGGCATCTTCCAGCGGTGTGCCCTTCTCAACCCAACCGGCATCACGCGCAATCTCAAGACACTGCATCCGCAGGCTTTCCAACACATCGGCAGGCATCAGTCCACGGATGAATAGGTATCCGTCTCGCTGTGCACGCTCCAGCAATTCAAGTTCATCATTCACAACGTCCGTCGAATCGAGAAAAGGTTGCATCGGGGTCCCTCCTTAAAGATTCTGTATCGAAAAGTTTATCATGAATTTTGAGAGGTGTCAACTTCCAAATTAAGAATGGGTCAAGGCTGCACCTGCTCTAGGGCATCGATCAGGCTTTTTTCAATGAGGTCGCACATTTCATCTATATCCGATCTCTCAGCAATTAACGCCGGTGCCACCGCAAACCATGTCGGGTCAACACGGATAATCAGACCGTTTTTGAGCGCAGTCCGTTTCAAAGCACTCCCCAGTTCAGGATAAGGCTGCATCGTGTCGGTATCCTTGACCAACTCCACGCCGCGCAAGACACCTCGTCCACGAACTTCGCGGACAACGCCATACTGCTTCAATCCCTCAAGTTTTACTGCGAGATAATCTCCCAGTTCACGCGCTTTGTGGTCAAGTCGTTTTTCCACAATCTCATCAATGACGGCGATGCCCACGGCACAGGCAAGCGGGTTGCCCGCGAACGTATGTCCATGTGCAAAATTCACATCATCCGCTGCCGGTCCGTAGAAGACCTCTCCCATATCCTCCCGTGCCATCATAGCACCCAAAGGAATCGTCCCGCTCGACAACCCTTTGCCGCCGCAGATAATATCCGGCGTCACACCGAAGGTTTGCGCCGCAAACATAGATCCCGTCCGTGCAAATCCGGTGATGATTTCGTCGTAGATTAGGATAACATTATAGCGGTCACAAATCTCACGGACTAGTTGAAAATACTCGACAGTTGGCGTGATGATGCCTCCTGTGTTACCGATAGGCTCGATAATAACGCCGGCAACGGTATCTGGATCCTCGTTGATGATCACGTCCTCAAACATCTGTGCACAAAAACGGTTACACTCTTCCCAAGAAGAAAAGCGGTCGCGGTAATAGGTTGGCGGAAAAACCTTGAGGAAGCCCCCCATCTGAGGTTCAAATGCCGTTTTGCGCTTGCCAGTGCCGCTAGCAGACATAGCACCAAAGGTCGCCCCGTGATACCCGAAGTAGCGGCTGATGAACTTGTATTTTCCCGGCTGTCCGCTCTGCTTGAAATATTGACGGGTAAACTTCATGGCAGACTCGATCGACTCCGAACCACCACTGTAGGGTTTAATATAGTTCAAATTACCGGGGGTAACCTCGCCCAACTTCTCAATGAAATCCAGCGTGACCTCCGCAATCCCGTGCATCGAAGGCACAAAACTCAACGTTTCCATCTGCTGCTGCATCGCCGCCATCAGTCGCGGGTGTTTGTGTCCAAGCGTGGCGACGAATATCCCACCGATCCCGTCAAAATAACGCTTCCCTTCCACGTCCCAATAGTAGAGTCCTTCCGCCCGTTGCACAATAAGCGGACTTTTGAAAAATTCTGCTGTCTGCTGGTAGTCCAGAAAGGTGCGTTTGAGCAGTTTCCTTTGACGTTCGTTAAGATTCACAGCGACTCCTTTTTTTGACTGACTTTTTGTGTGAATTAGATTATTATACGTGCAGCTTTCCAGCAAAGGAATATCAGCATTGTCGCACGGCAATGTCCCCCGCCAGCCACAGATATGAATATGGAATGCAAGAAAGTTCCCGATGACAAAAACATACCAATATAGAGCATACCCGACCACGAAACAGGCTTGTATCCTTATCGTGTAGCTTGAAATCCTCCGAAATCTCTATAACCAAGCCTTGGGGTGGCGTAAAGATGCCTACAAAGCAACCGGAGAATCTGTCAAGCAATCGACACAAGAAAAAGCCCTAACGCCCTTACGCCAAGAATCAGACACAGTGGCACAGGTTCATATTGACGTTTTACAGGACGCTATTGATAGGTTAGACAAAGCCTACAAAGCATTCTTTGAACGCGTCAAAAAAGACGACACCCCCGGCTTCCCCCGTTTCAAAGGGGCGGGTCGGTATCGGTCAATGACCTTTAAGCACTTGTCTAGGCGGTTAATCCGCAATATCCGCAAGCGGACTGCCAGAGTCGTTGTGCCGAAAATCGGACACATCAAAATTCGCTACCACCGCCCCTTGCCCGACGGCAAAATCAAGACATTGACCATACAACGTAAGGCGTCAGGTTGGCATGTGAATATTGTTGTTGAAGTGCCAAAACCGGTTGAAGTGCCCATTGAAACCACAATCGGCGTTGATGTGGGGCTTGGGGCGTTTCTGACCTCCTCTGACGGTGAAAAAGTAGAGAATCCTCGCCACTTCCGCACATTGGAAAAGCAACTTGCCAAACAACAGCGCATATTAAGCAGGCGTGAAAAAGGAGGCAAACGCCGTGCAAACCAGCGGCACATAGTAGCAAAGACACATGAGCACATTGCCAACCAACGCCGTGACTTCCATTACAAAACCGCCTGTATGTTGCTTGGGCAATGTGAGGAAGTTGCTGTTGAGGCCTTGAAAATTAAGAACATGACAAAGAGCCACAACCTTGCAAAGAGCATTCATGACGCGGGTTGGGGCAACTTTCGGTTGAGACTTCAGAACAAAGCTGCAAACGCTGGCAAAAAGTTGACCAAAGTAGCCCCCAAGCATACCTCTCAGAAATGCTCAAGTTGTGATTCGATAGTCAAGAAATCGTTGTCGGTTCGTGTCCATGACTGCCCCGACTGTGGGTTAACGTTAGACCGTGACCACAACGCTGCGATAAACATTAAAAAGGCTGCTGTAGCCTTGCGTGGAGGTGCGTCGGTTGTAGACGACCCTGAAACTTCCGAAAGGGAAAGAAGCGCGGAATCAAGTAAGACCCATTGGACGGCGACTTTAAAACAAGCCCCGTCCTTCAGGGCGAGGTAACTGACTCGGTTTTCCTTTCTTCGTGCAGGAACTGTCGCTGGCTTCTGAGCGCGAATGATCTGTCGTCGATTGCTCGCTGCACCGCCAATATACCATCGAGATGATCGACCTCGTGCTGCAAGAGTTCCGAGAGATCTCCCTCAGGTATCATGCTCTGTGCTTCCCAATTCTCAGCCCGATATGTGATCCGACACCTATGATGCCGATGCACTTTGACAAGGAGTTCGGGAAAACTCATGCAGTCATCCCACAGTTCCATCATCTCCGTGCTTTTGAGATCCAAGACCGGGTTGATAAAGACCACCGGTTTGTCAATGTGCATGTAGACCACCCGTTTCATCGCACCGATCTGCGGCGCGGCAATAGCTCGCCCGGCATTGTATCTTTCTTTGAAAGCCATCAGTGTATCGTGCAGGTCCTGGATGATAGGTTTCATCTGTTCCAGCTGCGCCTCTTGCACCGGTTCACATATCTCAAAAAGTTTGGGGTTGCCTAACAGCAAAATTTCCCTAACTGCCATTTTTTGTGCCTCGCTTCGGGTTAAGAGTGATCTAACTCCCAGATCGGGACGTAAAAAGGGAAGATCGTTTCTAGAATTTCGCCCGTCTTCCCGCTACATTCGACCGGCTTTGCGACGGGATGCGCGCCAAAAATCAGTTGCATCAGTTGCCGACGGGTCAAGATTATCGGTTCCGCAGATCGCTCGGTTGAGAGATTAACATCCCCATCCCGGAACTTGAGAGTCACAGCTTCCTCGGTTTCACGACATACAAAGCAGACATCCCCATGCAGCCCGGCTGACTTACTCCGTAGGTGACGCTCAATTTGCCTTAAAAGTTTTTCAAGGCTATTGACACGCATCATCTGATAGCCCACGCCTTTGGCTTCCTCAATAGGACGCCCGCTCCCCGGTTTCTTCTCCTCTATCAGCTGTCCGAGGCTAGATGGGATGAGTGGCAGAAGCACTTGGATTTCCGACTCGGTGGCTTGCTCTAACAAGACATGCTTGACCAGCGTTTCCATCCCCGCTATATCACCCCCGCCTTCGATCAATCCGGGCTTGTTCACCCCCTCCCCGAACATCAGATAAGCAACCATTTCCTCACCGTTCATCGCCAAAAAGGTCATTGTCCTGGGTAGGGAAAAAAGTGCGTGGTATTCAGCACTAGAGCGAGCGATTCGGTGAGGTTCAGCATCGTGAAACTTCATCATCACCTGAAGCGGAGCGGGGGTCGCTGGATCGTATTGAACCACGTCGAAAGGACCACTCTCAAAAAGGACGTGTTCCTCCGGGCAGAGCCGATAAAGCCAACCCTGCGAGCCAACCGCCTCCCAACCGGACTGCTGATAGAAGGGAAACGTCGCCTCCAGTGTCCACAGCACCGACAGAGGGCAATCCTTCTCCTCCATGATACGGATACAATCGCGAAGGCAGAGGGTGGCGTATCCGCGTCTACGGTAGTCCGGGTGTGTGACGGTAGGACTGATAATACCGATCCCCAGCCTATCGTCTCCGACAACAGCCTCGCGTAGCCAGACCGGCACATGGGCAACAACCACCTCGTCCACCTTGAGGATACGCATGTACTCCATTTTTGACTGATTAAATACCAATGGATAGTCCGTGCGGATATCTTGGTCTGTCCCTGCCCTGAAGACCCGATTAATCAGGGAAATTACCTCTTCAAACTCTGATGCCCGACATCCACGTGGTCCATCTATCATCGATCTCCTCCTTGACCTAATCAAGTAGAAATTGCCCGCATATAGGGCACATCAAGATCTGGGTATAATTGGCAGGATGAGTTGGGACGGATACGCCGCGTTGTGGAACACAGTCTGGCGTGCGACCCGCAGCTCCGAATCTGACCAGAAATCCGCGCCGGTATTGTGGTTGCGATCAAAATTGGGGAAATCGGAGCTTGACACATCAAGGCGGATTCGATGCCCTCGTTCGAACAAGATGCCTGTGGGATTGAGGCAAATAGTGTATTCATAAGGTTGCCCCGGCTCGATGAGGCTCGGATTGTCGTAACCGTCCCGATATCGCGCTCGCAAAATACCGTAAGTCAGATTTACCGCTAAGCCGTTAGGGTGCACATCAATCAGCTTGGCAGTAAAATCGGTGTCGAGGGCACTTGAGGCAGCCCACAGCTTCAGCACTACCGGTCCCGTCACCTCAATATCTTCTTGAAGCGGCGGCGTTTGGTAGACCAAGATATCCCGTCGTCCGTTCAGTGGGGATTGATCTCTCGGTGATGCTTGGGCGTCAATCCCCATCAGGCTCATCACCGGGTCTCTGGGGTCGTAGTCATACACATCGGGAGGCTCATCTTTTGGTTCAGAAATGGAGAGTAGCCCGTCACCGCGCACGGTGTTGGCGGAGCCCCCACTGTGGAGGAAAAACGCGGTGTATTGCGTGCGGGCCAGGGGCCACTCGTGCTCAAAACGCCACCTGTTTTCGCCCATGATAAATAGCTTCACCGGCGGTTCAGATTCGACACCAGTATCGATCCCTTTGAACCGGTAGTCGTACCATCGAGCCACCTCTTGAGGATATGTGGTCTCTGCATCGGGACCAAAATCTAGGGGGCCTTGGCTCCGGGTTAGGTTATTGCTATTATGTCCCCATGGACCGACAATCAACCGATGTTGATTTCGCAGCGATTCAGGACCTTCTTTTACCATACCCGTGAAGTTGTCGATCGTCCCGATGAGCCGGTCATACCAACCCGTCAGCTGGCACGTGGGGACGTTGACCTTGTGGTGAATCTCCGGAAACGCCCAGAACTCCTTATTCTGTTCCCTGAGATACGTTTTGAGGAGCGGGGTCAGGCTTGAAAAAAGATAGTCAGGAAGTTCATCCAACGGCAGATACCAGATCCACTTTCCTCGTTCCACTTCGTACCACTGGACATCGGCTTCCTCCTCGGATTTGGGCCCAAAATCGTCCCCCGTCCGCCGCCGAGCGTTAACCGCCATCTTGTAGGTCCACTGAAGGCGCCGCCCCGTTTCAAAAATGCCAAAGTTCAGGTCAAGCAGCCGCGCCGACATGCCACTCGCAAATAACGCCTTCAAGTGCGGTGGCTGCGTTCCAGCGAGACGCCAGATACACCACGACGGGTAGGAATGTCCCCATGTACCAACCTGTCCGTCGCTGCCAAGGAGACCCACTGCCCATTCAACGGTATCGTAACCATCCTGTGCGTCGAAGGTTTCGGCGTTGTTCTGAAATTGCCAGCAATACTCACCATCGGAAATACCACGGCCCCGGATATCTTGGACGATAGCGATGTAACCCTTAGAAGCCAACGCTCGCGCGATCTGGATATAGGTGGCTTGTCCTTTGTCATACGGTGTGCGGCACAACAACACCGGGCAGGCTGCTGACCCGACAGGTCGATATATGTCTGACCGTAGCAGCACACCATCGCGCATTTCGGTGGGAACATCCCGTTCAACGGTTACGGAAAAATCTTCGCTTTTAGTCATAGGGTTACTCTGTCTTCGCTGTGCCAAGCTCAACGGTCACCGTGTCGAGATATGAATCTCGACCTTACAGGTTACGTTATCACAATCTGTTATATCCCAATCGAAGTTGCTAGGTATTGAAATCCTATCGGCTTTCCCGTAGGGGCGGGGTTCTCCCGCCCGTCAAGGACTCTGCTTTTCGCTCTAGAGGAGCGATATGTCTATAGAATGCCGATGCCTTCAGTCGCTTCGCTCCAAAGGAGCACCATATGTATAGCAAACGTCGTCAAACCAACCCTACAGCCCCAGCGGGGCGATATGTTTATAGTAACGAGGACGCCTAAGTTTTTGAGCCCCAGCGGGGCGGCGTGTATCCCATTGGGGCGATGCACAATATATTGAGAGAATCATTGCTGGCAATTCAACCTCACTGATAGATTATCTTGGTAAATTTGGCTGTTTTTAGTTAGGTCTTAAGTATGGAAACTCGACACCTACAAGCTGCCTAGCCATTTACGCTATCTCATGTCTGAAGAGTCACACCCATTCCGCTACAATTCCACGCCGAGCACCTTGGCGATGGTGTACACATCTTTATCCCCACGTCCTGAGAGACAAAAGACGATGGTTTGATCTCGATCGAGCGTCGGTGCGAGTTTGCTGATGTAAGCCATCGCATGGGCAGCTTCTAGTGCAGGGATGATTCCTTCCGATTCCGATAGTAGCTTGAATCCTTCGACCGATTCTTCATCAGTAACCGAGACATATTCGGCACGACCCGTTGCCTTGTAATAGCTATGTTCGGGCCCCACACCGGGGTAATCCAAACCCGCCGAAATCGAGTGTGCTGGCGTGATTTGCCCGTCATCTTCCTGTAGCAGGTAACACTTCGCACCGTGAAACACGCCAACGCTGCCTGCGCTAATAGTTGCCGCATGTTTGCCACTGAGTATACTCTCGCCTGCCGCTTCAACACCGATTAGCCCCACGGTGCTATCCGCATAAAACGGGTGGAACATGCCTATCGAATTGCTGCCACCGCCGACACAGGCAATCACATAATCTGGCAACCGTCCTGTTTGCTCAAGAGTCTGTGCTCTGGCTTCCTGACCGATGACGGCTTGAAAATCGCGAACAATCATCGGATACGGATGAGGTCCTACGACAGATCCGATCAGATAGTATGTCGTCCGAACATTCGTGACCCAATCGCGGAAGGCCGCGTTGATTGCATCCTTGAGGGTGCACGAGCCAGAGTCTACCGGCGTCACCGTTGTGCCTAGTAATCGCATGCGAAAAACATTCAAGGCTTGCCGCTGTATATCCTCTTCGCCCATATAGACTTCGCATTCCATGTCGAATTTCGCCGCCACGGTTGCGGTCGCAACGCCGTGCTGTCCCGCACCTGTCTCGGCGATAATCCGATTTTTGCCCATCCGTCGGGCAAGCAGGATCTGTCCAATGGTGTTATTGATTTTATGTGCACCCGTGTGATTCAGGTCTTCCCGCTTGAGGTAGATTTTTGCTCCACCCAGAATTTGAGTCAGACGCTCGGCGTAATACAACGGGTTGGGACGCCCGACATATTCACGGAGATAGTATTGAAATCTCTCTTGAAAATCGGAATCCTCTCTCAGAGACATATAGGCGTCTTCTAGTTCTAATAGCGGGGACATTAGCGTCTCCGGGGCATATCTACCGCCGAATTCTCCGAAATGTCCTGTTGCGTCGGGTAGATTCTGATTCAATGTGGTAGCTCCTTCTATTCTTGATATATTGCCGCAATTCAATTTTCGCTCATGTTCAGAAATAGTGCAAAACAACCGTAGGGAACAACGATCGTTGTTCCTTACTGCTTTCTTTTTCTATGAGCCAATCTGTTTACTGAGCGAGTCCCTCATAAATATCCTGAAACTGCTCTAACGCTGCTGCCAGATTCGCAGCGATATCCTCTGCCAATTC
>JAKZSX010000260.1:0-8953 GCA_047517405.1 Candidatus Poribacteria bacterium
GATGTCAAAGTCGAAGCGCGTCCGCATAGCGGGGAGTATACCTCCTTTGGTGTTAAGTATTGAGAGATAATTCAGTAACGGAAAGGAACAATAGTGCCGGAAGAATTTATCAACTTTGTTCATAAACTTTCGTCAGAAAGTGCCCAAGTCATAAAGCCTTATTTCGGTGCTTTCGACCTCGAAGTTGAACTGAAATCGGACGAGACCCCTGTCACCGCCGCGGATCGGGGGGCAGAAGAGGTCATGCGTCATCTAATCCGTAAGGAGTTTCCGGATCACGGCATCATCGGAGAGGAGTTCGGGGACGAAAATGAAGCCGCTGAATTTGTCTGGGTGCTCGATCCGATAGACGGTACAAAATCATTTGCAAGTGGTTGCCCGCTTTTTGGAACGCTGATTTGTCTCTTGCACGAGGGACAACCCATCTTGGGCGCAATCAATCAACCCATTTTGGAGCGATTGTGCATCGGCGATAATAATCAAACAACCGTCAACGGGCATCCTGTGCATGTCCGGGAGACCGACAGGCTTTCTGAAGCAATCCTGCTGACAACAGATATTCTGAGTGTTGGTGAATATCAAAACAAAGCGGGATTTGAGAATCTGCTTCATGGAACGAAACTTTTCCGCACATGGGGCGACTGCTACGGGTATCTGTTGCTCGCATCGGGAGGGGCTGACATCATGCTCGATCCCATCGTGAATCCGTGGGATGTCCTTCCAGTGATTCCAGTCGTTCGCGGTGCGGGTGGGGTCATTACCACGTGGGATGGTGGCGACGCCGCTCAAGGGGATTCGTGTGTGGCTGCAAGCCAAAATCTACACCCCCGTGTTTTGGAGATCTTAAACGCCGATTGATAGCCTAAGCTATTTGAGGTGACACCATTGAAAGGAGTTGATCGCCCGTGAAAATAAGGTTGCTGTTCCCTTTTATTCTGTTCTTATGTTTTTACTGCCCGTTCACTGTTTCCCAAACCCAAGCCTTTATCGCGAGGCATTATACCCTCCAAGAGGTGCTGGCTGAATGCAGCAACGTCGTTTTTGGGACTGTTACCTCGGTCAATCAGAAACGTATGACCGCCAAGGTGAAAGTCGAGGAAAACCTCAAGGGAGAGAGCGATTTTCAAGAAATTAAAATTAACCTATCCACCGGACAGGGTAACTTCCCGCAAAAGATGATCAAAAAATTCAAAGCCGGGGAACCCATTATTATCTTCTATAAGAAGGAAGGGCGGCGAATCCCCAGCCTTGGGTATGTCGACGACACTTGGTTCCAAACCTTTGCCCAAGACCGATCGGATAAAAGCCGCGTTTGGTGGAATTTTACCCATATTGAGATCTACATGCACCGGACCTACAAAGGTTCAACGCCCGACTTTCAGAAGCTTGTGCGGGATACACTTGCGGGGAGAATCAAGCCCAAAAATGCAAGAGCCTCAGTGCAATCCCTTGCCCAAGTATCTTCCGGCGCGGCGCGTGTGCTTGTACTCTCCGGCAATCGATACAATGTCGAATTTCCCACCATTTCTGCCTTCAGTCCGGTTGGGAAACGCCAAGTGGTTTACCAAAGAACGAAAGACCGTAACCTGCCAACCCTCGACCACGCCGACATTCTCTGGTTGGGGCAAGGGGAAATCTGTGAAGAGAGATATCGCTTGACGAAAGAACGGGAGAACAAGATCAAAGCGTTTGTGAAAGACGGCGGTGTAGTTATCGTTTCGGGTCAAGACAGCGATGATGATCGACCATGTCCAACAGGCTGGATTCCTGAACCGATGAAGGGAGTGGAACGGATGGGGCGTAGCGATTTTGAGCCAACGCGGGCAGCGGGTAAGCTATTTAGCGAACCGAATGAAATCCAATTCGGCGATATCTTCCTTGATGACGCATGGAAGGATTGGAGCGATAAATACACAATTCTTGCCACTACAAACGACGGAAAAGAAATTGCCTTTGCGACCTTAGAATACGGCGATGGGATGTATCTCATCACAAGCCTCCAAAACGAGACGAGCGCCAACGTTTTTATCAATTACCAGATAATAGAGAACCTGATTTATTTTGCCGTTAAATGGCTGGATGATAAATCGTAGCGCGGACTTCATTTTTAGTTCACTAGTGTATGAGTTCACTAGTTCATTTGATGAACTAATGAACCAGTACAGGCTGTAGGTTGGGTTGAACGGTTCAAAGCCAATCCCTATCAACGGCGATAGCAGTTCACTCTTTCAGCAACATCGTTTTATAAATAGATACAGTGAAACCCAACACGCAATCCACGCACCGATTATCAAACGTTAGGTTTCACTGTATTTGTAAGATGTCAAGTCGCTGTCAAATGTCAACAGAACCTAGTTCATTTAATGAACTAATGAACCAATGAACCAACATATCATGATCAGACTAAAAGCAAAACCCTCAATTTTGGCGTTGGTCCTTTTATGTATCGCCTTCAACGCAGCGGGGACTGCCCATGCAGTTATCCCCCAACTCTTAGGTCCGCTCTCAGCCTTACTCAGTATTATCCCTCAGATTCTCGCGGTTGTCGGTATCGCCTTTTTAACTGCGTTCGTGTTCGCTCGCGATTGGCTAACGGGATGGTTCTACCGTATCCGTGAATCAGCCCTGCTCAAGGTAATCGCGCTAATACTCATCCTTGCCCTCGTTGGTGGGAGTGTTTGGGTCATCTCTCGTGGATTTCAGTCCGGTGGTCCGCAGGTCGCAACAGCGGTAAATGCACAGGTAGCAAAACAGAGTTGGTACACCTTCCGAGGCGGGGTTACGCGTACCGGACAGCTTGACAACCTCCCCGGACCGGCACAGCCCACACCCTCATGGTTGTTCAAAGGGACAGGCGGTGTTGTCGTAGACTTTTCCTCCTCGCCCGCGGTTGTTGGATCTCGGGTCTATGTCGCTGCCGCACAAGGTTCGTTCTTTTCCAGTGGAGGCGTGGTTTACTGCCTTGATGCAGATAGCGGGGCTGACCTCTGGCGCTATGATATGCCGCTTCAGGTTTTTTCCTCACCAGCGGTTGCTGGGGGACGTGTTTATGTTGGCGAAGGGTTCCACCAGGATGCCGATTGCCATCTCTATTGCCTCGATGCGGATAGTGGGCGCGTAATTTGGCAGTTCCAAACGGCGAGCCATGTGGAATCAACCCCTATTGTTAGTCAAGGCAAGGTCTACTTTGGTGCGGGAGGCGATGGCGTTTATTGCGTTGACGCGCTCGAAGGGAAGCAGATCTGGCACTATCCATTTGGCCATGTGGACGTATCGCCCGCGGTATGGAAGGGAAAGGTCTACTTCGGCACCGGGTATGGTGGGTATCGCATCCACGCTGTCGATGCGAATACCGGCGAAAAGGTTTGGTCAAAACGGGTGAAGTATCCCGCTTGGGGGAGTCCGAGTGTGCACGGCGATACGGTCTTTTTCGGACTCGGAAACGGTAACTTTGTCGAGAGTGCGAAAGTGCCGAAGGGACGGATCTCCGCCCATAACACCGAAACAGGAGACCAAATCTGGGAGTATGAAACCGCCGATTCCGTCCTTACAGCGGTCGCCTATCGTAACGGGTTTGTGTATTTTGGATCACGGGATGGGCATGTCTACGCGCTCAACGCCGCGAATGGCGCACTGCATTGGAAGTCGCGTATCGGATATCCGGTTGTGTCCTCACCGGCAGTTACAGCGGATTCTGTGTATGCCGGTGCGAATAACGGCGTAATCTACAAGATCGACATCGACAACGGTCACGTGGTGTGGCAGTATGATACAGACAAAATCACCGGTGGCGAACCGATCTACTCCTCACCGGCTATCGCCAACGGCAAGCTATATATTGGATTGAAGGATTACCTCCTATGCCTTGGCGGGGAAAAGGCGATGGAAGAAATACTGGAACTTGACAATCAGTAGCGTAGCATAGCGCAAGTTGCTAGATAGCCCGTAGGTCGAGTTTCCATACTTGACATCTACTAGAAACAACTTATAGACTGAGAACTAACTTGTAGGGGTTGGGTTTCCCAACCCGTTGGGCGAGGGAACCTCGCCCCTACGATTAGGTATTTATCGGCGACTCACATAAATTCAACAGAACCTAGTTGATAAACCGCAAGTTGAGCCTAAGCGAAATCCCGATTTATCGGGACCGCAGCAACCGACACAAAACCGACAGTAGGAGGCGTACTCTCCGAATCACGACTCTCTAACTGCTGGATTTAACCTTCATGCTGGGAAGGAACGTCACGGTCGAACGATTCGATCTCAGTCTGCGTTAAAAGGCGATATTTCCCAATCGAGATCCGTCCTAACGAAAGCGATCCAATCCTTACCCGTTTGAGGTCTAACACATCGTGACCTACGGCGTGGAACATACGCCGAATCTGTCGCTTCTTTCCCTCATGGATAACAACCTTGAATTCTGTTTGTCCTTCTCTCCTCCCAATTTGGTTGACCTGCGCCGAAGTGATTACCCCCTCCTCAATCTCAATTCCCTCTCGCAGCATTTGAATTTCTCGCGGATTCGGTTGCCCCTCCACCCAGGCAATGTATGTTTTCTGAATCTCATGACTTGGATGGAGGATTCTATGTGCGAAATCCCCATCGTTCGTCATCAGCAGAAGCCCCTCAGTATCAAGATCCAATCGTCCGACCGGATAGATGCGCTCCGATATGTCGCCCACCAACGCCATAACCGTCGGACGTCCTCGCTCATCGCGCACTGTTGTGACGTAACCCACCGGCTTATTTAGCATCAGGTAGATCCGCTTCGGCTTACCACACACTGGTTCGCCATCAAATATAACTTCATCTCGCAGGGGAGTGATGTGGGTACCGGGGATCAACACCCTTTCGCCGTTGACGGTGACCCGTCCTGTGGAGATGTATTTCTTCGCGTCTCGTCGAGAGGCGATGCCGGATTCAGAGAGATATTTTTCGAGGCGCATCTTTTCGTTCGTTATCCTTAAAATAAGTAGACACGAGGAATGAAAAACAGTAGAATAACCTGCACACCTACCCGTAGGTCGGGCATCTTGCCTGACCCATTATCGGTGTGACAGGTGTATTAAAGTAGTAGGCATACTCCGTATGCCGTAACCTCAAAAGTTCATTAATTGCACTAATGAATCAAGTAACCAACATAGTCCCAGAGGGGGGATAGATGTTGAATCTAGAACCTGTAGGTCGAGATTCATATCTCGACATAGCATGTCGATGTTAGGAATCCAGCCCAATGTAGGGGCAGGTCTTGTGCCTGCCCAAACCACTTTCACGCCAGCAGAGCGATATATCTATAGAACTAATATGCCCAAATCCCCGCGCTCCAGCGGAGCGCAATGTGTATAGCAGAGCATATCTAACCGAAATGCCCTAAGCCCCAGCGGGGCGATATGTATATAGAAAATTGAATCGCGACGCATCCAAGCCCCAGCGGGGCGACATGTGTGTAGCCTTAGATGTCGAGTATGGACCCAACCTATAGGCTATCAGCTTGCGTAAGAATAAACGGTATTCTCAGAAAATCTATTGTGGTTGAAAAACACAAGGCATGTCAAGTGCAAAATATTAGATATATTTAATTGAAGATGTGAGGAGGTAAACATGCGACTTGGCGGACCGATATTTGGTGAAGTTTCCAATCCGGACAGCTGGGCAGAAGCGGTCAAAAATCACGGATACAGTGCCGCCTTCTGTCCTGTCAACATAGATAGCGACGAATCAACCATTGACGCCTACATCGAAGCCGCGAAAAAAGCGGACATCGTCATTGCGGAAGTCGGCGCATGGAGCAATCCGATCAGTATTGATGACGCGGAACGTGAGGCCGCACTAGAAAGGTGTCGGACGCAACTCGCGCTTGCCGATCGGGTCGGTGCAAACTGCTGCGTCAACATCTCCGGCTCACGCGGGCCCAAGTGGGACGGTCCCCACCCCGATAATTTGATAGACGATACCTTCGATCTGATTGTCGAGAGCGTTCGCTCAATTATTGACGATGTGAAACCCACGCGGGCGTTCTACACACTCGAAACGATGCCGTGGGCGTATCCCGATGGACCCGATAGCTACCTCCGTCTGATTAAAGCCATCGATCGGGTACAGTTTGCCGTCCATCTTGACCCGGTGAACATCATCAATAGCCCTGAACGCTACTTCTGCAGTGGCGATCTCATCCGTGACTGTTTCGCTAAACTCGGTACGTATATGAAAAGCTGTCACGCGAAAGACATCACTCTCGCCAATAACTTAACCGTTCACCTTGACGAAACCCGTCCCGGTCTCGGTAGGCTTGACTACGCAACGTATCTACGTGAATTGGATCGGCTCGATCCGGATATACCGTTGATGCTTGAACACCTGCCGTCTGCCGAAGAATACGCACTCGGTGCCGAACATATTCGGTCGGTTGCGGAGGAAGTCGGTATCACGATTCGATGAGTCTTATATATATAATCTTACGTCTGACGGTTCAAGGAGATCAAAATGACCTTAATTGGATCTGGATTCAAGGCAGCTGTGATTGGGTGTGGCGGTGCCGGACGAGGCCATGCAGCAAAAGCGAAAAGTCTGGGGATTGAATTGGTCGGTTTTTGCGATGAGTTTGAGGAGAAAGCCGAGGAAGCGTTAGCGGAATTTGGCGGCTCCTATGCCACAACCAACGCTGACCGCATCATGCGTGACGATTCCATCGATCTGTTGGTAATCGCCACCCACCACGATGCACACCATCCGCTCGCGCTTGCTGGGGTGCAAGCTGGCAAGCATATCCTTTTGGAAAAACCGATGTGTGTGACCCGTGCCCAAGCCGTCGAAGTGGCTGAGGTGGTGGAACAGGTAGGAGTCAAGCTCGTGATTAATTGCAAGTTCCGGATTGCACCCACAGCGCAGAAGGCGCGAGAACTACTATCCCAACCGCGCTTGAGCCATGGTCAATTAGCCATGAACGACTCCGGTGCGAGCGGTAGTACCTGGGTTTGGCATGCGGACGATGGCGGCGGTCTACTGATTAGCACCGCAGTCCATACCATTGATCTGCTCACATATCTGATGGATAGTGATCCGGATCGGGTCTATGCCGAAGGACGGATCTTTGGGCAAAACAAGGGCACCGCCGGCTACCCCGACGGACTGGTCGGAACAATTCTCTGGAAGAGCGGCGGGCTCTCCACGATAATTAGCACGGACCAAGGAATGAACCCCTTCGTATCCAAATGGTTCCATCAGATGTGGGATGGAGAGCGTAGCGCGGTCTTCTCCGCTCACACTGCTCGTGTTGACTTTGGTGGTTGTGAAATTGACTATCTAGACACCCACGAATTACCAGAAGAGGAAATAGCCAAAGCATCAATGATGGTGAACTTGCTGGAAGCGATTCGGACGGACGGGGACACCCTGTGCAACCCCCGCGATGGTGTACGCACCGTGTCTATATGCAACGCTTTGGATGAAGCCGCTCGTACGGGCAAGCCCCAGACTGTGCCGAACTAGGGCAGCACTACACCGCAGAGACGGACTTAACCCATCTCAGACAACCGCTTCTCCAGCGCGACCGCCTCCTCCAGCTGTTTCATGTAACCGATGGAGTGCGCTAAATAGGTCTTGGAGTCTGGTCTTGCAGGTAGGCAGTCCAAGGAGAGATAACCCTCAAATCCTATCTCGTCGAGTTCCCTGATCACGCCCGTGAAATCAATGTGCCCCATCCCCGGCATTTGACGGTTGCTGTCAGCGAGATGGATCAGCATCAATCTATGTTTTGCCCGTCGGATAGCGTCGGAGACAGAAACATCCTCAATGTTCGCATGGAAGAAGTCCACCATCACGCCCAAGTTCTCCTCACCGACTTCGTCAGCCACACCGACGGCGTCAACGACACTGTTCATGAATCCCGCGTAGCCTTCAAACCGATTCACCGGCTCCATCGCTACCTGCACGCCACGTTCCGCAGCGTAACGACTAATCTCGCGTGCGGACTCAACGAAGTTTTGCCGCACCGTCAGGAGAGGGACATCATGCACCGGGTACTTCGGTTCTGCCGGACAACAGCAGATCTCATAGACGGATACATTGAGATCCACCGCTAAGTCCGTACATTTTTGGGCGTAACTGATTGCATAGCGTCGAGCCGCCTCGTCGGTTGATGCCAAATCACGCGCCTCTCCAGCATGCCAAGTTGCCCACGCTCCAAGAAGTGCCGCAATCTCCAATCCCATTGACCTCGCGATCTCAGCGATTTCCTGATACCGTTCTATCTCGATTCGGT
The DNA here is from genome assembly GCA_047517405.1 of Candidatus Poribacteria bacterium. GTDB lineage: Bacteria > Poribacteria > WGA-4E > WGA-4E > PCPOR2b > PCPOR2b. The sequence continues at coordinate 8,261 of JAKZSX010000260.1, forward strand.
CAGGCTCTGCGGTGAGGTCTACGCCGTCATAGCCGCTGTCTTTGACCAGCTCAAGCACCTCACGAGGTTGCTCCCAAATGTCTAACCCGAAGGTCGCCAATGTGTCAACGATTACTGAATATTTCAGCTGAGCCATCCTAATCTCCTTGTGTTTTTCCGTTGACTTGTTTTCCGATTGTTTGTATCATCTTTCCAACATAAACGTCAAATCACTTTCCACCCTTTTGCACCCACTTCGACGAAAAGAGTCCAGATATGACAGCAACCGATCTCTGCTATTTATCAGCCCTGCAATTGCGGGACCTATACCAGAAAGGCGAGGTATCACCCGTTGAGGTGACGGAGGCGATACTCCGCCGCATGGATGAACTTAACCCAACCCTCAACGCCTTCATCACAACGACGCCAGAACTCGCGCTCAAAGGGGCGCGTATCGCCGAACAAGCCTACCAAACTGGTGAGTCTCCGCCCCCGTTGGCTGGTATCCCAACCTCGATAAAAGACCTTGTGTCAATGACAGGAGTTCGTACGACCCGTGGCTCCTTGCTTTACAAAGATTGGGTGCCGGACTACGATGCGCCGATCATCGAGCGGCTTCACGAAGCCGGTGCCGTGATGCTGGGCAAGACCAATCTCCCTGAGTTGGGGTGGAAGGGGGACTCAACTAACCGTATCATCGGCTCCACCCACAAT
>JAKZSX010000261.1:0-3514 GCA_047517405.1 Candidatus Poribacteria bacterium
CACCAAGAAGTCATACCCTGCTTCACGGTAAGCTGCAAAGCGTTCTGCCATCGGTAGTCTTCCGTCCGACTCGGTGCTATGGCTATGGGTATTGCCGCGATACCATTGTCCGGGCTGTTTGAAGGGATTAACGTTTGACATGAAAAGTCTCCTTGCCGGTTTCGGCAGTTTGTGTTGCTATCCTATTTTAACACACCGCCTTCAAAACGAAAATGGAAAAAACGATTCAAAACCACCGAAAAAAAAGATTTACGCTTGGGGTGCAGTCGTGTAAAATATAGTCAAGGAGATTTGGTATAAATGAAGACGATTATTATCGGTGCCGGACGCGGCAGACGACTTATGCCTTTAACAGAAGATACGCCTAAGTGCTTTGCAGCAATTCAAGGAAAACGCATCCTCGATTGGATACTCGAAGCGTGGCACGCAGCAAATGTAACGGATATTGTCTTCGTTGGTGGGTATCAGATTCAACGCATCCAGCACGATTATCCCACCTTCCGGTTCTATCACAACACCGATTGGCAGCAGAATAATATCCTGGTCTCGCTTTTTCGCGCCGAGGTTGAAATGAACGAGCCTTTTGCTTGCACCTATGCGGACATTATCTACCGCCCCTGGGTGACGCAGAAGTTGATGGATACCCCTTACGATATTACGCTTCTCGTCGATACTGCTTGGCGAGAACGTTACGCAGCACGTACACTTCACCCCGAAGATGATGGTGAAAAAATCCTTGCAGATGGAGCACGAGTCACAAGAATCAGCCGTGATATAGCACCCGAAGCCGCGTACGGAGAGTATATCGGCGTCGCAAAATTTAGCCGGCGCGGGGCGAGTCTCCTACGTGACCATTTCCACCGGGTTTGTCACGCATATAACGGCACACCTTTTCAAGGAGCACCCTCTGTGCAGAAAGCGTATCTGATTCAACTCTTTCAGGAGATGGTTGAGCAAGGCGTGGAAATTCACAAGGTAGACATTGCAGGCGGGTATTACGAGATTGACACCACGCAGGATTATGAGATTGCGAATGAAGTTTGGGTAAGGTAGTGAGCTCACCCGCTCCACCGCTCGAAATCTGGTTATCTCAGGGTTGGCATTTGTGAGAAGCATTAAAATAGGAGAGTTCTTATGCAAATTCTTAATCTCGAATCAGGAACGTCTTTCCAGATGGGAAAAGGAAAAAACTGGCGGGTCGTCCATCCCGATATGGGGGCAACACAGATAACCCTCAACCACGGACAACATGCGCCCGGTCAGGAATTCACACAACATATCCACGATGAATCGGAGGATATGATTGTGGTGCTTGAGGGCGGCGGGCATATCCGGCAGGGAGATGTTTACACGCCAATTATTGCCGGCGATGGAATCTTTGTGCCGGCGCGCGAGGTTCACGGCACTGTAAATACTACAGACCAACCGGCACGGCTCATCAGTTTCCAATCCCCGCCAGATATGGCACTATACCGCGGTGAACGGGATCACCCCAACGATTCACCCAAACCGGAACCGGACCACCGAAGCGGCGTACAAGTAATTCCGATGGTGAAAGCGGGACCCGTGTTCGGCAAATCGGGAGATTGGCGTAGTGTTATTTCACCACAGAAAGGAAGTCAACATCTGTCGCTTGACTACGTCCAACTTAATGTCGGCCAAGCGTTCGCGCATGACCCTATTGAGGCCGAATCAATTTATGTGCTGATTGGTGGCGGTGCAACGGTAAAAACGAATGGAGAAACATTAACGCTTAGCTTGAGGGACGTGCTCTTTCTCAAGCCTGAAGATACCTTCTCGTTATCACAAATTGGCAGCGAGCCGACTACGCTGCTTCATTGTTGGGCATTACCAGAGTGAGAGATTACAGGGTAAAAACCGGGGGGCAGGCTCATAATTTTGAGGTAAAAAATTTGCCTCAACGTCTATCAAACGTATGCAATTACGTTTCACGTTTTACGTTTTACGCATGGAGACATATTACACATGAAAGAAGAAGCTGGCGATCTGACGGTTGCTAGACAAGGCAATCAGGTCATCGCGAAAAACAACCTATTCCAAATCAATTTTGACCTTTCCAAAGGAACCTGGAACTACATTGATAAAACAGGCTATAGCATTATCAGGGACGCATATACGAAAATTATTCTACAAGATGGAACAATCCTGACAACACTGGATTCGGGAATTTCGGAGTTTATTACAAGTCCTACCACGGAAGATGAATTTGGCGTTTACCAACCAATCACATTTTCGCACCAACCCGAAGGCCACGGAGTGCAGACCCATCTCTATCTGAAATGTTATCCCAGAAAGCCGTATGTTGTATTAACCGTTGGCGTAAAAAACACGCATGAGGAGCCAATTGCGTTAGAACAGATCTCCACCATTGACGTCTCCCCTCACAACGGTAAAGCCAGAGGTGGCGTCTATTTAGGAGGTGCACCATCGGGTTACCGCACCTTTGTGGACATGAATACACCGATAGCCTCCGGTTTTACAGAGATCCACGACGGCTTTCATATAAACGAAGATCCTTCCACCACATCCTGTTACAATGGGGTTCTCTACGATACAGAGAGCAAGCGATCTCTCGTCTTTGGCTTTTTGAGTTTTCAAAAATGGTGGTCTGCGATCCAAATGGGATATGATGGAAGAACACAACGGGGTGAGGAAGAAAATCACGGCGTGAATCACTGGGCTCTCTACCATAAGTGTGAAAACCATATCTGCAGTCAAGGAGAGGAGGTGTACGCTGAACCTGTTTACCTGAACTTCATGCATCAGGGGTGGCAGGCATACCATCACTACGCCGAGACGGTCGGACACCTTGTGAACCCAAAATCGCTAAATCGTGTTTTTTCAAGTTGGTGTGCTCAGGACAGCGAGGAGAGACCGATAAGTGCCGCGCAAATTTCCAAACAGATTGAACAAATTACCAAAAACCGGCTAGCTGATCCATCAGTTCCCGGTGGTTTTGAGTACGTCCAGATTGGAAAGGGTTGGGAAGAATCAATCGGCAGCTACCACGCAGATGTGCAGAAGTTCCCAGATGGGATGAAATCGGTTGCTGACCAGATTCATGCCAAGGGGCTAAAGGCGGGCATCCGATTTGCGCCGTTTTGTGTGCATACTAACTCCGAACTTTTGAAAACACATCCAGAATATTTTCTGCAAGAACGTAACAAAAAGAAACCGGCTTCCATTATTTTGCCGGACGATGGGATGGAGGTCGCAGTACTCGATGTATCGCATCCGGGCACACAAGCGCACATTCGTGAAAATACCCGAAAACTGATTGATGAGTGGGGCTACGATCTAGTCAAAGCGGATTTACTCGCATACGCGATAGGACCACTGGCAGAGCTGAACAACTTCGTCGCGCACGACGCATCGCTCACCGCTGTTGAACTTTATCGACTTGGGGTTCAGCTACTGAATCAGATTATTGAAGAAAATGAGAAGGAAGTTGTGCTTGCAGCGTGTAATACATGCCGGGGACCAAGTATTGGAG
>JAKZSX010000262.1:0-34908 GCA_047517405.1 Candidatus Poribacteria bacterium
TCCCACGATTCTGCCAACGCTGGTTCGATTTCCGTACTCTCATCCTTGTACTGTACTAGTCTGTCGTAAATATTCTCGCACACCTTGAAGGATTCGCCATCCTCTTCGTGGGCAGGGTCGAGTCCAACAGAATCACCGCCGCGCCCAAAAATCAGTGTGCCGCCAATCACTTTGGTGTCAGCGACATAGACAGAAGATATTAAAAACAGAAAAACTGCAAAGATGTATCGATACGGCTGTTTCATGTAAGACGCTCCTAGCTTGATATAATTGAAGTCTAACGATATTAACAATTTGGTGAACCTTTAGTATACGGGCTTCTATCAAAATATTGTCGCAGGAATGAGGAGGTGTGTCAAGAGAAAACAGCGTATTTGCTGTGCGCTGATGCGGATGATATGATACAATAGAAAACACACTTTCGTAATGAACGAAAAACGAGGAGGGTTTGCCGGTTTTTGATTTTGTACTATATGCACTTGTAGGTATTAGTTGGGTCCTAACCTTAGCATTCACAGTTTTGCTGGGGTTGCTATGTATTCGTATACGCTCAAAAGGCTTACTAATTATCACAGCGGTGCTTGTTTTTCCTCCGACCCTTGGCTTGATTCCAAGTTATGTTATCCGGTTATACATAGACCAATGGGCTATTGGTGAACTGAATAACTGGTTTACGCAGCACATGACAATCGAGGGGTTTGCGATGCTGTATAATTTCGTCTTGAGGGTACTCCACGATGGTTTGTTGGCATTGGGTGCTTTCCTAATCTATCGAGAATGGAGTGGAGGGAAGATTCGTTGGAACCCGCTTAAATCATCAGAGGTGGCTAATCATGCCTGATGCCGGTTCTGACTCTAAAATAATGCGTCACACGCTAAACACACAAATGCTCGATAGAATTGCGGTTACTATATCCGTGCTCTTCAGTCCATTCCTATTGCCGATTGCTTCGATCCTGCTAATCGTCCGTATATCCGTCGCGACGATGCAGCAGGGATTCTTGTGGATGGTGATTGTCATACTATTTGCCAGTGTGCTGCCGATGCTTTTTATTCTTATGCTTTTTCGTTTGGGACAACTGAGCGATTTTCGATTAACGGTTAGAGAACAACGCGCCAAACCCTTGATATTTTCGCTTGTAAGTGCCTTGGTCGGCAGCGGCATTTTACACATCCTCAATGCGCCACAGGAGATTGTCTGGCTCTGCATTGCCTGTGTCATTAACGGGGTTGTGCTTACCTTAATCACAAAGGTATGGAAAATTAGCTTCCACAGCGGGGTTGCCGCCGGGTGTATGACCGGGCTCACGGCATTAATCAGCAGCCAATTTGTCTGGCTGTTCATCCTCTTGCCGATCATTGCGTGGGCAAGAGTGCACCGAAAAAGGCACACTTACCTTCAAACTATCATCGCTGCACCGATTGCTGTTGCGAATACTGCAGCCGTACTTCTGTTAGCACTATAACCGTGCCATATCGGCAACCGCCGAAACATCTAAAGTTACTCAATAAAGCAAATCCCTTGCTACTTGGCTTAACCTCAGTGGATTATAATTTGTTCGCAATATACAAGAAAAGCGTAGGTAAGAAACAATGGGAGAAAAAAATAATACGAAACGGTTGTTAATCATTGACGGTACAGCGTTTGCCTATCGCGCATTTTTTGGATCGCGACAACAACTAACCAATTCCCAGGGGCAACCGACAGCCGCAATTCTTAGCTTCACTAGAACGCTACTGAAACTGCTAGAAGAGGACAATGCATATATAGCGATTTGCTTTGATCGAGGGGGTAAAAGCAAAAGAGATGAACTTTACGCAGCCTATAAAGCAGATCGCCCCCCAACCCCGGACGGACTCATTGCCCAATTCCCGTATGTACGGAAAATTGTCGAAGCACTTGGCATTCCAACAGTAGAAATGGACGATTACGAAGCAGATGATGTTGCTGGAACCTTGTCGAAGCAAGCGGAGGCAGCAGGATTTGATGTATTGATCATGACCAATGACAAAGATATGCTCCAGTTGATCTCTCCAAAAATTAAGGTGCATCGTGTCAATCCGCATGGAGGATATGAAATCTACGACGCGGCAGCGTGCAAAAGACGGTACGGTGTTGAACCGCATCAAATTCCCGACTACCTCGCGCTTGTAGGGGATAGTGTCGATCAGATTCCCGGTGTCAGCGGCATTGGCGAAAAGACTAGCCCGAAGCTGCTTACTGAATTTGGCACGGTCGAAACCCTCCTCAAGCGTCTTGACGAGGTGCCCGAACGATTGCGCAGCAAGTTGGAGGCAGGGGAGCACCATGCCCTACTAAGCAAGAAGCTGGCAACCCTCGAAACCGCTCTTGAACTACCTATTACTCCTGAAGGGTGCAAAGTTGGAGATAAAAACAACGAAGCGTTACTAGCACTTTTCCGTGAACTCGATTTTCATAGTCTGCTCGACCGGATCACAATAGACCGAGACATTTCGAAACCGGACACAAACTATCAGATGATTACGGATGAAAATGACTTGAAGCATCTCATTGAGAAACTCAAAGAGAACGTAGAATTTTCCGTGGATCTCGAGACAACTTCAACCAACCCAATTGATGCCCACATCGTCGGTATTGCTATTACCACCGCCCCGCATGAGGGATATTACATTCCGATTCTGAATTCTCTGCTTGATTCCCCATCTTTACCTTCTCATGCCCAGGTTTTGGAGATTCTCCGGCCTGTCCTTGAAGATGCGACTTATCGAAAAGTGGGGCAGAATATAAAATATGACCTTAAGGTGTTCAAACGTCACGGTGCGGACTTGAAGGGCGTCTCCTTTGACACAATGGTCGCTTCTGCACTATTGCATCCAGCGTCATCCAGTCACGGCCTTGATGACCTTGCCTTTACCCATCTGAGCCACCGGATGATTCCGATTAAAGACCTTATCGGCACAGGCTCAAAACAGATTACGATGGATCTTGTGCCGCTCCCACAGATCGCCGAGTATGCCTGCGAAGATGTAGATATCACGCTGCAACTCAAGGACAAGTTTGAATCGGAGTTAGCAGCAGAAGGACTGACGGATATTTTCCGCGATATTGAGCTCCCATTGATCCCTGTGCTTGCTCAGATGGAGTTGACAGGGATTCAGGTTGATGGTGATTATCTCAAGCAGTTATCGCAGGAGTTCCAAGAGTGCCTCGATCAGAAAATGGATCAGATCTACGCAGAAACGGGGCAGGAATTTAACATCAATTCGCCAAAACAGCTTGGACAGATTTTATTTGAAGAACTCAATCTGCCGAAAAATCTGACGCGCCGAACGAAAACAGGCTACTCTACCGATATCCGGGTTTTACAAAGGCTGGCTTCACACCACCCATTGCCAGAGCTGATTTTGGAGTATCGGTCTTTTGCTAAGCTCAAATCCACATATACCGATGCGCTAGTTGGGCTAATTAATCCAGACACAGGACGCATTCACACGTCGTTTCACCAAGCCGGGGTCCGGACAGGACGACTCAGCAGCAGCGATCCAAACCTACAGAATATCCCTGTGCGAACCGCCGAAGGACGCGAGATTCGCCGAGCATTCGTCGCTAGCGATGAGGATCATGTGCTGATTGTTGCGGATTACTCGCAGATCGAATTGCGTATCCTCGCCCACCTCTCTGGAGACGACCGTCTGCGAGAAGCCTTTGAGCAAGATCTGGATATCCATGCACAATCCGCATCTCTTATCTTTGGGCTGCCGCCGGAGGAGATCGACGCTGATATGCGTCGTCAGGCAAAAACCATGAACTACGGTATCGTCTATGGTGTAGGAGCGTTCCGCCTGTCCAACGAACTACAAATCGATTTTGGCGAAGCCCAACAATTGATTGACAATTACTTTCAAACCTATGCCGGTGTCAGGGAGTATTTTGACCGGATCGTTGCCGAAGCACAGGTGCAAGAATATGTTACCACACTCCTCGGACGACGCTGCTATGTGCCGGAGATTCAAGCTGCCGATCGAAACACACAAGAATTTGGCAAACGTGTCGCTATCAATGCGCCGATGCAAGGCACGGCTGCAGAGCTCATCAAACTCGCTATGCTTGGAATTCATGACTATCTAGCGAAAAATGGTAAGCGGACGAAACTACTGCTGCAAGTTCATGACGAGTTGGTTTTTGAAGCACCAAAATCTGAGCAGGATGAGGTCTTGACAGAAATCAAACGCCTGATGGAGAATGCTTGTCAGATTGATGTGCCCATCAAGGTCGATATCCATGCTGGGGCGAATTGGCTCGAAGCAAAGTAGCAACGATTCACTTTCTGCCAAAAACCGGAATTTTCAGATTGTGCTCGCTTTTGCAGTACAGTGCATTATCGGTGAACGAATTTTTCGATAACTGTTGCTTGGTAGTAAACACAATTGCACATTCGAGTGATATAAGACAGGGGACGAGGCGTTGGTGCATTTGAGCAAATAGGATGCGTCATATTGACAAGGAATCCAAAATGCGACGTTGCCATTCTGGCATTTATAGGACGCCTCCGGCTGTGATATGCGTTGTTGCCTATGGTTGTTAGGTTGGCATGCATATTGCCCGATAGACTGTTACGTGAACTTGGACTTCGTCCGTGAAGAGGTTATGCGTCCTTAGGAATGGGATGAAAGGAGCACTGAAAAATGATCCGGCACAGTTATCGGATTCTTCTAGTTGACGATGATATAGCTTCTTTGGAGGTCCTATGCGAGGTTTTGACTCGTGCCGGCTACGATGCTGTGTCCGCAGAGAGTGGGTATGAAGCCCTGAAAATTGCGCGACAGGCTTCGATAGATCTCGCTTTGCTGGATTTTAATCTTCCAGATACGACGGGGGCAGAATTGCTTCGACAGATTAAGCAGTTTCAGCCGGAGGTGCTTGCTATCATTATGAGTGCAAACACATCACAGAGTGTAAAATTTGACGTTTTTGATGCGGGTGCCTACACCTTCATATCAAAACCTATAGACTTACCACAACTGCTGAGATTCGTTTCTCGAGCATTGGATCTCAAACAACAGTGGGTATCACGTCATCAAAGCGAGAAACAGGAAGTTTCAACAGATCGGAACTCTCAAACGTTTCAGGTGAAGAGATTAAGTATTTTCCGATGGATTCGGATTATCAGACACAAATAGTGTACAGATAACTATATCAGTAATCAATCAACAATTATTATTAAATTTATGGAGGGATTTCAAATGAGTAAGGTCATTGGAATTGATTTGGGAACCACAAATTCGTGCGTTGCGATTTTAGAAGGCGGTGAGCCGAAAGTGTTGGAAAACGCTGAAGGCACCCGAACCACACCATCTGTTGTTGCTGTTACGAAAGAGGGGGAGCGCTTAGTCGGACAAGTTGCCAAGAGGCAAGCTGTCACCAATCCAAAAAATACAATCTTTTCCGTTAAGCGATTTATGGGACGTAAGTATAGAGAGGTTAGCGAAGAAATAAACCGCGTTCCCTACGAGGCAGTGAGCGATAAAGATGGAGATATCTCTATAAATATTGGGGATAAGCAGCATGCGCCACCCGAGATTTCCGCGATGATTCTTCAGAAGATGAAAGAGACCGCGGAAGCCTACCTTGGCGAGTCTGTGACGCAAGCTGTCATTACAGCCCCTGCTTATTTTAACGATTCGCAGCGTCAGGCAACGAAAGACGCGGGTAGAATCGCCGGATTGGAAGTGCTACGTATCATCAATGAGCCAACCGCCGCATCATTGGCTTATGGACTCGACAATCAAAAAGATAAAAATATTGCCGTCTACGATTTGGGTGGAGGAACTTTTGACATCTCAATACTTGAAATCGGCGATGGTGTATTTGAAGTCAAGAGTACCAACGGCGATACTCACCTTGGCGGTGACGACTTCGATCAGACAATCATCGATTGGCTCGCTGAAGAGTTCCAGCGTGAGCAGGGAATCGACCTCCGCAAGGACGATATGGCATTGCAAAGGTTGAAAGAGGCCGCAGAAAAAGCGAAATGTGAACTCTCAACCGCTATGCAAACCGATATTAATCTGCCTTTTATCACTGCAGATGCAAGCGGTCCGAAACATCTCAATGTCCCCTTGACTCGTGCAAAGCTTGAGCAGATCACCGACAATCTCGTTGAACGGTCACTTGAACCGTGCCGGAAAGCTCTTGCGGATGCGGGGCTATCTGCTAGTGACATTGAAGAAGTCATATTGGTCGGTGGACAAACACGGATGCCGAAAGTCCAGGAGGCGGTACAGCGACTGTTTGGTAGGGAACCCCATAAAGGAGTTAATCCCGACGAAGTGGTTGCAATTGGTGCCGCAATTCAAGGCGGTGTGCTTTCTGGCGATGAGGGCGTGAAGGACATCTTACTGCTTGACGTGACTCCCTTATCATTGGGTATTGAAACGTTGGGCGGCATGTTCACCAGACTCATTGAACGAAATACGACGATTCCAGCCAAGAAATCACAAATCTTTACAACAGCGGAAGACAATCAGACCTCTGTTGATGTGCATGTATTGCAGGGCGAGCGGGAACAGACTGTCTACAACAAAACTATTGGACGCTTCCGACTTGATGGTGTCCCGCCGGCACCGCGCAGTATGCCGCAGATTGAGGTGACGTTTGACATTGATGCAAACGGTATCCTTGATGTTTCTGCAAAAGATCAGGCGACGGGTAAGGAACAACACATCGCCATTACCGCTTCATCGGGTTTGTCTGAGGCAGAAATCGATCAGATGGTCAAAGATGCTGAAACCCACGCCACCGAAGACCAGCAGAAGCGCGAAGAGGTGGAAGCGCGTAATCAAGCGGATTCGCTAATCTATGAGACTGAGAAGAATCTCAATGAGTTTGGCGATAAGGTTGATGCGGCAACCAAGAGTAATGTTGAAAATGCCGTTGAGGAGCTTAAAAAAGCCCTCGAAAACCAAAATACTGAGGATATTAAAGCGAAAACTGAAAGTCTGATGCAGGTCTGGCATCAGGCTTCGGCAGAACTCTATAAGCAAACCGCCGAAGCTGATGGTGACACCTCTACAGGACCACAGTATCGAAGTGCACCAACAGATGAACCACATTCCACCTCTTCATCGTCTGAAGACGAAGTCATTGACGCTGATTATGAAGTCGTTGATGATGACAAGAAATAGGAATTGGGCCCAAATGTTTCGATATGCGGCTTTTGCTGTCGGGAAGCCTATCAGTTTAATAGGCTAAATTGAGTTGAAAACCTCGACCTTGCGAAGATTTCAAGCCTTCGCAAGGTTTTTTTATTATTGGAGGTACTTGATATGGAGACTTTAGGAAGGAAACGTATCCGTGTGGGGGTTGTCGGTGCAGGGCGCGGGCAAACCTTTATGCGAGCTGCAACAGCAGTCGGACTTGAGTTAGTAGCCATCTGTGATACATGGGAGGAGAAGCTGAGACAGGTTGGTGACCAACTTAATGTAACCACTTACACCGACTACGATAAATTCCTCGAGCACGATATGGAGGCAGTTGTGCTTGCTAACTATTTTCATGAACACGCGCCTTTTGCAATTAAGGCATTTGCTGCGGACAAACATGTGATGAGTGAGTGCACTGCCTGTCATACAATGGGAGAAGGGGTTGAGTTGGCACGGGCATTTGAAAAAAGTGGGAAGATTTATCTGTTCGCCGAAAACTATCCGTATATGGTCTATAATCAAGAGATGCAACGTTTGTACAAAGCGGGACGGATTGGCGAATTTAAGTACGGTGAGGGAGAATATGTACACCCGGATCCAGCCGAAGTTAAGCTCGCCCGAAGTTGTGGAGGGGACCACTGGCGGAATTGGATTCCATCCACCTACTACTGCACCCACTCCATCGCACCAGTGATGTACATCACGGACACCCGTCCCGTGAAGGTGAATGGATTCGTGGTGCCCTACGACTTCAATGATCCAACCCAGACGATGCACATGAAACGCAGCGATACCTGCGCTGTCATTATTTGTCGAATGGATAACGGGGCAGTGATGAAATCGCTCCATGGTGGACTACGTGGGCATGGCAACTACGTCCGTATACACGGCAATAAAGGCCTGATGGAAAACAGCCGTCATGGCGACAAACTCCGCCTGCGTGTTTGGCGCGAACCGTGGGAGAAAGATGAAGGGGAGCCAACCGAAATCGTTTACAAACCGGATTTTCCAACCCATCATAACGAAGCGACAAGTGCAGGGCACGGTGGCGGTGATTTCTTTACCACCTACCACTTCGCGGAAGCAATTCGGACGGGTGAACAACCATATCTGGATGTTTATCGAGGGATTGACATGAGTATTGTCGGTATTCTCGCTTGGCGTTCTGCTCTTAACGATTCTACTCCAATCGAGGTCCCCGATTTTCGCGTGGAATCCGCACGTAAGCCTTATGAAAATGACGACTGGTCTCCGGATCCAAAGCGTAAGAGAGAAGGTCAACCACCAAGTAGTATCCTCGGTGATATCCAGCCTTCGGAGGCGGCAATCTCATTTGCAAAGGAGGTCTGGGCAAAGCAGGGGTATCGGGAGTAAGTATAATAACTGCTCTGCTTTATCCGCCAAGAATTATTTAAGAGGGGTCACCGAATATGGTGATATAGCTTTGCGAGGTGATTCGGGGGAACGCGTAGCAGATAGAGCAGAGTGATTAGCCAGTTTGTTAAGGTCGTGCGGATAATACCGTTCTTTTGCCACCGACGCGCAGAGATGTGAATCATCGGCTCAACAAGCGTTGCCTCACCATGCCGACGGAGTTTTCGGGAAAACTCCACCTCTTCCATGATCGGAATATTGGGGAAGCCACCAATTCGATCAAAGTGGCTGCGACGAATGAAAATTCCACCGTCTCCGTAGAAAATCCGCAGCCGTTTTGCCCTGAAATCGGCTGCGCGCTCAATCAGACGATACAGGGGATGTTCCCCTTCGATCCGCTGTTTGAATGCTCCACCGATATAACCCGCTGCGATTGCAGTTTCTACCCCTTCAATTGCGCCAGAATCAAGCCACACATCCGCGTGTAAGAAAAGAAGGATATCTCCACTTGCCGCAGCAGCACCTGCGTTTGACTGACCAGCCCTCCCACGTTCAGAGGAAATTACCTGTCCATACTTTTTCGCGATTAACACGGTTTTGTCAGAACTGCCCCCATCGACGATAATTAGCTCATGTCCTTTTAGCTGGGGAGCGAGTCGGGATAGCGATTGATCTAAAATCTTGGCTTCGTTGAGAACCGGAATAATAACGGAAATCATCTGAGGTGAACCATGGATAAAACTTCCAATACATCAGATACCTAACTCGTAAGTGGGTTCAGCTGCCGTTTCACTTGGCTTCCTTCAAATACTGATTTAGGGCGAGCAGAGGGAAAACCGCAGCGTAAATCGGATCCGCATAACCACCGATAATCTCCCAATAGATGCCGACACAACTAGCATCCCATGATCCCTCCGTATTCTGACAGCTAACAAGAAACTCCAATCCTTTTCGAGCAGTGGAACTTTCGCGGTCAGCGAGCAGTAGAGCGTAGGTACACCACCCCGTCTGTTCAGTCGTGCTATCTGTTAGATTACCGAACATATCCTCGCCCCAACCACCATCGCTGTTTTGCACCGACTCCAACCAACGAACTCCGTGCGTAATCGCCGGAGAGGTGGCCCTTCCTGCTTTGATTAAACCGATAATAGCACAAGCTGTTCCATACGTCCGCTTGGCAAGCCAAAGATCTGACCAATATCCCTCTTTAGAAATCCGACTTTCCAACCACTGACAGGCTCGATTGGTTTCTACCTCCATATCTGCCACTTCACACCATGCCTCAATTGCGTGGACGGTAATGCTCACACACCCGACATCGCCCTGACCCGGAAGATATGTGCTACAACTTCCATCAGAACTTTGATGTGCCTTTAACCAATCGAGCCCTCGCTGAATCGCTTCAGCCCCGTCGGGCACCTTGGACCGCAGCAAGGCAAGTGTAGCTAACGCCGTGTCATCGGCATCGCTCGGAAGACTGCCACTCCCTCCCATCGCCGAAAAAGCCCAACCACCATCCGGATTCTGGTTGTCGATAAACCACCTGCCAGCGCGTCGAGCAGCGTAACTTGTGTCTGCATTGCCAATATCAGTGAGCGTAAGCACACTTAATGCGGTATCCCAGATGTTGAGGTTCACCGCCTCACGGCAGCCACCGTCTGGATTCCGTGTTGATTGCATCCATGCGATTCCGCCGTCAATCAACCGCTGAATCTCCTCTGATTGAACAAGCCTTAATAGTTCGGGAGTCAACGCAACGTGGGAATTTGTTGCACTCTTTTGAAGCTCGATGAGTGCCAACACCGACAACGCTGTGATGTAGTTCACGCGAAACCAGCTGTTATCAGAAAGCTTATGTTCTTTTAGCCAACTAACCAATGAATTAATGATCTCTGGGCGTCGGGAGGTGTTCAGTTCAATTAGGATAAAGACGGGCACAAGCGTGTGCTGCTCTGCGATGAACAATGTCTCAAAGGTTGGAGTGTTGAAAAGGTCAACCGGTGGAAGGAGGTGGGTCGGCGGCTTGAGGAACGATTGCAGGAAGGGAAACCGCGTCAGCAGCTTTTTCGTCAGCGTCATCACAGGAAGTAGATATTTCGGAAGAGTTAGCTGATTCCAATCGAATTGGCCAAAGGCTGCATAGGATAACTTAATGAGGGCAAGTTTCAGCGGATAGCCGGGGACGCGTGCAAGTGCTCCGGCAATTGGCGGACTGGGTTTCCGTTGCCAAACCTGTTCTAAGATGAGTTGTGCAAATAGTGTGGCTTCTCGGTTTGGTTGATTGGCCGCATCAAGTCCCCATGTGCCGTCCGGATTCTGGTGTTTAATTAACCAATCGATTAATGCCTCATCCGGTAACTGATCTTGGGCAAGAAGTACCCAAGCATAGGCGCAGGTAGGGAAGGTGCTTGAAGATAGTTGCCCCTCAAAATTGCCCGCTGGCGTTTGCTGCTGCATTAAAAAAGCTGTTCCATGATGCATCGCGGATATTACTTCTTCGTTCGTCATATGAATAGTCGTCTACCACATTTAAATTGATTAGATTAATAGGCGTAAGTCAGATTCCTCCGATCGACGCGACATTGTCGATTTTGGAGAATGGGACGAGTCATCCGAATTCAGCGACCTACGAGAATTGACCGTGAATATCCCTTAAATTGCGTCCACACTTCTTCGATGATTAATTTACACATCGCCGCAATCGGAACCGCCATTAACAGACCGATTAAGCCGAGTAATTGCTCGCCAAGTAATACCACGACAATTGTTGTCACGGGCCCCAATTCAACACTTTTGCCTATTATCAGTGGCGTAATAATCGCGTTATCGATGATTTGTACCGCAAGTGTCAAAATGATAACAGCTAATAGGCTCCAACCAAGCCCGAATCGGGAGCCTAGGAAAACAACGATGATTGCAGGAATCGCTCCAATGAATGGACCAATATAGGGGATCAGATTCGCCAGTCCCGCAATAATTCCAATAAGGATTGCAAAACGCAGTCCCAAAACCCAATATCCAATTGCCGCAACTATCGAAAGTATTATTGTCTGAATCAAACGACTACGAAGGTAATCCCCTAGTTGCCGATCTAACCCCTGAGTCAACACCAAAGTGGGTTCGAAGAAGCGATTCGGCACAAGCTCAATAAAAGCTTTCTTCATTTGGCGTCCACTGTTAAGAAGAAAAAAGGTTAAAAATAGGATGATGATACCGGTTGTAAATGCTGAAAACGCGCCCCTCGCAGAAGTACCAATTGCATTGAAAATCGACTGAGATTGTCCAATCACAAATCCCGAAATTCTGTCTTGTACCCGTTCAACGAGGGCATTCACTTGTTCACGGTCGAACTCTTGGTCAGTAATTCTCTCAGAAACACCCACCAAGGCCTCCATATCTCCGGTTCCCTCAAGGTAATTGAGCAAGGTTGTGCGAACAGGTTTTGGGATTTGATTCAATCCTGTTGTGATTATATCAACAAGGTGTTCAAGATCAACAAAATATTCAAGCGTTTTGTAAACTTTGAGCTGATTTCCTTCTTTCCTGATATTGTATGTACGGCGGTTGCCTGTATCAATCAGTTTCCATCTGTTATCTACCTCTTCGACGACAATCGTTGCATTCTGAGACAATGGAACACCGCCATCTACAAACCGCTGTCGTAAATTCTCTGAAATTTCGCCACGGTCTAAATCATCTCCAAAATCTAGTCCTACAGCTAATGGTAACTGCTTCCAAATCTGCCCGGTGATACTATTAACAGTCACTGTTGAAAGAAAGGCAAAACTGCTGAGTATTAATAGCGTTATAATAATGACCACAAGTGTCCGGTTGACTCTTTTTCGCTCAATTAGATCTACAATCGGACTAAAAATGTAGGCAATCAGAAACGAAACTACCACTAGTGCAAGAATGTCCTTAAGCAGATAGACAACGCCGATGAGAATTGCGAGCGAAATTAGTGTTGTACCAAAAGCAATGATTTTCAAAGAGGCATTTGCTACCCGGGCTTGACGTGTCTGTTCGCGACTTTCACGGACAACCAACCGGATATCCGATGTGATTGTCCCAATATCTTGCGTAAGTGGAATGACCGTCTCTCTTGCGAGCGTGGCCGTTTGTGCGTGCGCCTGTTCTGTCTCGATTTGACTGGAGGGATTAGCTGCTTGGGAGCTCCCTTCCTCAGTGGGGTGATAGGTGGTCGTATCTTGGTCAGCAGATCCGTTCATCATTTGCTCCCCTCGCCGGCATCATCAGGACTCATCGCATCCGGGGCTTTAATTTCCAACCCTGATCCACTGATGGCGGTTTCATTAGAGACTGCGCCTCTCTCTTCCCTGCTTGTACTTGATGCTGCTGTGATTTGTGCCTTTAAACGACCAATTTCTGCCTGTGCCTTCTCAAATTCGTTGTGTATAAAACGGAAACGTGCCGTGAGGATTTGGCCCAGCTTGAAGATAATCTTGGACGCCAACCTTGGATTTGAATTCATTAGCTCAAGTAATTCTGGACGAAAAAAACCGAGAATATATGAGTCACGGGTAGCTCTAACTGTGGCTGTCCGTGGAGAACTATCCAACAATCCGACGTCACCAAATAATTCGCTATCTTCTAAGGTTGTTAGGTGGAGAATTTTGCCATCCTCTAAGGCTTTGGTGACCTCTGCTTGTCCGTCCACCACGATATACATGCCTGCCGCGTTCTGCCCTTCGTGGATAATGACTTCCCCTGCACTATAATGTCGCTGATAGGCAATACGCGCGATGTTTTGAATTTCACGATTGCTGAGTTCCTTAAAAATAGAGGCCTCCTTGAG
The DNA here is from genome assembly GCA_047517405.1 of Candidatus Poribacteria bacterium. Lineage (GTDB taxonomy): Bacteria > Poribacteria > WGA-4E > WGA-4E > PCPOR2b > PCPOR2b. The sequence goes on from JAKZSX010000262.1 coordinate 13,376, forward strand.
GACGTCAATAATATTCCGTTCGACCTTCTCCTTACTCTTTCTATTAAAGATTGCACCCCATGTTGCATCAGTCTGTTCTACTTTTGCCATAATGTTCCCCCTTCTACCGGCTGTTTCCCAAGTTTGTGAATTTTATTATACCTCGCAACACCTTGTCAAGCGGAATACCCGTTTGGAATTGGATAGGCATACTAACTCAACGCGATCATTATTGGATTGAAACAGGTTCGGTACAGAGGATAATAGCTGAGTGGACAATAATATTATCCCCCAATGCTGGGCCGATAAAAAATTAAAGGCTTGACAAAAATCTGTATCTCCTTTAGAATAGGAGGCATCTAGCGGTACAAAAAACTATACCCGACGTCAGATAAAATTACCCTTTTGGAAACAGCTATCATCAACGCGGCGGGCACCATTCAGGTGCTGATCGCTGCATTTCATTTGTGGGCAGCCTTCGTGAAGTATCTTTGACGCTAAGGTGCTTCGCTTTGTTCAATAATGGGTTTCAAGCCCCAAAACGATAGGTCAAAGGCGCAGTTTCTGGCGGCGGACAGTGTATATTGAGAGTAACAAATAGGAGGAAAGCTAATGGCTGTCGACATTCGTCAAAGAGATGATGTAGTCATCTTAAAACCCAAGGGCAGGATTATTGGAAGATCTGTTCGCGATCTCAGCAAGGCGATTAATGATGAAAGTGCAAAGATTTCCGAGTCGCCGAAATTTTTATTCGATTTTTCTGATGTTTCAATGATGGACAGTTCCGGACTCGGAACCCTGCTAGGAGCACATGTAACTATCGCACAGAAGGGCGGCCGAGTTGGTGTCATCAACGTCAGCGAGAAGAATGTCAAGAGTCTTATTATCAGAAGTCGATTAATCTCCACATTTGAACACTTCGACAGTGAGGATGAAGCAATTGCCTCGCTTGCCGGCGGATAGCAATTGCCTTCCTTGCCAAGATAAGCTCGCTAGCACAGGTCATAACTTATATCAATCCTCTCTGCATCCCGGATCTGTTGAGGAGTTCGGAGTTGTAGTTTCAAATTCAAAATAAGCTTAGACAGTTTATTGTTCAACGTAATAGTAGGTACTTGGCTGCCGACGCCTTAACCGGGGGTGAGCAGCCCGGCTAAAGCTGTAGCTTGCCCTCCAGCATAGTCCATGATCTTGTTTGGCACGATTCTCGGAATAGATAGGTATGTCCCTGCGTGAAAGACTCCGTTTCGCCTAGGTGAACGACTATATCAAAAATAAGGTTTTTAAATGCAGACTGATTCAGCTGAACAAACCATGCAGCGGCTAATTCTGGGTCTGTCTGAGATTGAAGAGGTTGGTAAATCCATCGTTTCTGGGCGGACAAACTTTGGTGTATCAAGCCAGACCTATCTGCGAATAGTCCTCAAAACGTTGCAGGCAGCCACGGGCGCAATATTGCGCTACAATCCCGCAGAGCATCTGCTTGCCGTTGAATCCTCAATTAATATCGCAGATGAGGCTGCGAATGAAGCGCTGGTCATTCCGATTACGTCCGATGAAATCGGTATCTTGCTTCAATCCTCCCCCCTTGACTTTTCCCAACCTCCTCCTCTCTTGCAATCGTTCCTGAATGCGATTCAGCCACAGCTACAGGCTCTAAATGCAACTCTCTGGGCTCCGTTAAAGATTTATGAGGAATTTCTAGGTGTTATCAGCCTTGGCAAATTTTTAGGCGATTCTGAAGGGGCAGGCTGGACTCAAAAGCTAGTAAATGTCCTTGCCGACCATATCTCTGTTGCGATTGCACATTCACGTTCTCAAGAAGATATGCGCGTCGCCAAATTCCGCCTCTTCATGCTTTCCGACACAACTGCGCAAATTGCCAAACTGTTAGATTTAGATACAGAGCAATTAGAGGAGGAAATCGTCAATCACGCCGTCAGTCTTCTAGACGCCAGCTCGGGTCGTCTCATGCTTATTAATCCGGTTACACAGCAGCTTGAAATGAAAAATCCTTTCGCGCTTGATTTACAATTTCCCTCCGATCTAAAATATTTTTCGATTCCTTTAGAAACTGACCGGAAGATTCATCCCACACTTTCTATGTTTCGTGAGGTGGCGACGGAAGGGAAAACACAGATTCGCAACGACAAAGAGACAGCTGCACTATTTGGGGAAAAAAATCTGATAGTAGTGCCAGTTTTTGGACGTGAAATTCTAGGGATACTCGTTGTTTTCAGTAAGGAAAGTAGAACCGGCATCACACTGGGATTTACCGATGAAGATGGAATTCTACTCGAAGCCTTTGCTACGCAAGTTGGTGTGGCAATCGAAAATGCGCGGCTTTATCAGGAAGCAGTTGAGAGGCGTCGATTACAGGCGGAAATGGAGGAAGCAGCAAAAATTCAAGAAAACCTGCTGCCAAAAGCACCACCAGAAATTCTAGGCTATGACATTGCTGGGATGAGTATACCGCATCATGATGGCGTTGGAGGGGACTACTATGATTACATTCAGGAACCAGATGGCTTGTGGGGATTGGTCATTGCTGATGTTGCTGGCAAAGGCATGCAAGCAGCTTTATTAATGGCAACCCTTCGTGCAGCTGTACTCTCAGAGGTCGCAAAGCAGGCGGATCTGCCAACGAGGGCAATGGCACTGAATGCCCTTATCCGTGAGAGCAGCCCGATTGACAAATACGCGACGCTCGTTTACGCACGATTGCATCCAGAAACAGGCAGACTCATTTCACTGAATGCGGGACACAACTCTCCTCTGGTTATCCGGCAAGATGGCAGCATACAACGGTTAGAGGCAGGGGGTTTAATGATAGGCATGTATCCTGATGATATGCTCTGTCGCATAGCGGAATATGAAGAGGAAATAACTCAACTTTACAGCGGAGATATGGTGTTATTTTATACCGATGGTGTTACCGAAACGGTAAACATTGACGACGAGATGTATGATGAAGAACGGTTAGAGGAACTTGTGAAAAAACTCCGCCACGTAAATGCCAGCGAAGTTTGTGCGGAAATTTATAACTCAACGTTAGAGTTTCAAGGAGAAGCCCAACGCTTTGATGATTTAACGTTGATGGTGCTGAAGAAGAAATGAAGCTAGCTATCATTTTAAGCATCAGTGAGAAAAATCGAGAACATATGACATTGCAAAACCTCTCAGAGAGTGTGTAGAGTAACTTTTGCCTAACTAATCTGTGAAGAACTTCGTTTGTTCCTTTCAAAAAAAATTTGAGGGTTCCGGCTTTCACTTTCCGAATAATCAAAATTCGAGACCGAAAAATAAAGGAGGCAAACTACCATGACTATTCCTGCTGATACCGCTGGGCGTGACCGTTTTTTTACCCTATCGCTAGATATGCTGTGTATCGCCGGTTTCGACGGTTACTTCAGGGAACTGAACCCAATGTGGGAAAAAACGCTCGGCTTTACAGTCGAAGAACTGAAAGCAAAGCCGTTCATCGAGTTTGTTCACTCTGAAGACCAGGAAACGACAATGGCTGAAGCCCAAAAGATCACGACTACCGGCCAAGATGTCGTTTCCTTTGAAAATCGCTACCTATGCAAAGACGGCTCCTATAAGTGGCTCTTGTGGAGTTCAACGGTTTCCTTTGAAGAGCAATTATTTTATGCCGTTGCACGAGACATTACCGAGCGTAAACGAGCAGAAATCCACTATCGTGACCTATATGAAAACGCACCGGATATGATGGCAGTCGTTGATTTAGTTTCCGGAAATATTTTAGAATGTAACCAAACCCTCGTGGATGCTATCGGTCGCAGCAAAGAGGAGATTACAGGTCGTTCTTTCTTGCAGCTGTATGTCCCTGAGTCGATAGAGGCTGCACAACAAACGTCCTCAACATTCGTTGAAACAGGTGAAATTATTAGGCAGGAACGAACCCTTCGACGGGCGGATGGGAGCACCATTGACGTACTCCTCCAAGCGACACCGATGCGTGACGAAACCGGCAAGATTGTCGCGAGTCGGTCAACGTGGCGCGACGTGACCAAACAGAAAGAAGCGGAAAGAGCATTGGCTGCCCAAGAAGCACTCTATCGGACCCTCATTGAAGCGGCACCGCAAATAATTTGGGTCACAGATGCTGATGGTCAGATAGCACTGCTAAACAAAGCTTGGTATGAATTTTCCGGACGCTCGGTAGAGGAATCACTGGGCACTCGGTGGGCAGAAGCATTGCATCCAGAAGATCTTCCGGACGTACTCGCAAAATGGGAAAGCGCATTTACGTACGGCGAAACATACAGCGGTGAGTGCCGGTTTCGAGCCAAAGATGGTTCCTATCAAACTTTTATTTTTATTGGCACCCCTGTTCGGGACGATTCAGGGGAAATTATTAATTGGGTCGGTATTAACACGAACATCGCAGATCGAGTCGAAGCTGAGATGGCATTACAGGAAGCTAAAGATGCCGCTGAGTATGCAAACCGCGCCAAGAGTGAATTCCTCGCTACCATGAGTCACGAACTCCGTACGCCATTAAACGCGGTTATCGGATTTTCTGAGATTTTGCGAGACGAAATCCTAGGTACCATTAACGACGAGCAGAAAGAATTAGTCCTCGACATCCGTACTAGTGGAAATCATCTCCTCGCCATGATTAACGATATTCTCGATTTATCAAAAATCGAGGCGGGTAAAATGGAGTTGCAACTCGATAATTTCTCTGTTAAAGAGGTCGTGACGGAAGTCAATGCGATTGTCACTGCCCTTGCAAGTAAGAAACAGATCCAACTCTCTCTTCAACTTGATCAAGATGTCTTGATAGAAGCCGATAAAATCAAATTCAAGCAAATTCTCTACAATCTGCTTTCTAATGCCATCAAGTTTACCGATGCAGGTGGGGAAGTTACTACGAAGTTTGAAGTTTCTAGCTTGGCATTACTGGGTAGTGTGACTGATACAGGGGTGGGCATCTCGTCGCAGGACCTGGAAAAGTTATTTCAACCCTTCACACAACTCGACGCTTCAAGGACCCGCGCACACAGCGGTACTGGACTGGGGCTAGCATTGACCAATCGACTGATTGAGTTACATGGAGGAAAGATTTGGGTTGAGAGCGCGGTAAACCAAGGGAGCACCTTTTCCTTTACATTTCCGCTGCGCCAACGGGAAGAGACGGTTGAGGTTGCCGCACCAGAGGCGTTCTTCCCTGAAAGCACTACTCCTCTTGGTAATAACCGTACTATCTTAGTTGCTGAAGATAATGAACAAGCCGCTCAACTTTTGGGCATTTACCTGACAGAAGCAGGATACCAAGTAGAATATGCTACAGACGGTGAAGAAGCGATTGCCAAAGCTGCTGAAATACACCCATTTGCGATTACACTTGATGTCCTACTGCCAAAGAAGGATGGCTGGCAAGTGCTAAGGGAAATGAAGACGCAATCAAATTTGCAATCGATTCCAGTTATCATCGTTTCGGTAACGGAGGAACGTCAATTGGCATTTGGATTGGGAGCGGTGGACCATCTGGTCAAACCCATTGATAAAGAGACGCTTATCGCTTCACTCCGATCTCTGAAACTTCCCAGCCGGGACGGTTCTCCCCGCGTCCTTGTCGTTGATGATGATCCGCAGACGGTTCGGCTGCTGTCCACTGTACTGACAAACGACGGATATGAAGTCCTGAAGGTATATGGAGGAAGCGAGGCGATTGAAACAGCTATTTCTCAATCGCCGGATCTGATTATCCTTGATATGATGATGCCTCAGGTGGATGGGTTCCAAGTCATTCGACGTTTAACCGATGATCCGCGAACACAGAATATTCCAATTGTTATCTGCACGGCGTTAGATTTCACTGACGAGGATCGAGATCGGCTCAACGGGCAAATTCAGTCGGTGATTCTAAAAACTGGTAATGTTAAGACAGAACTATTAGCGGCAATCAAAAGAATCGAACGTTTGAGAATGCCAACTCAGAAAGCGGAGCCGCGCTCATGAACGCCAAGCGGATTCTAGTAGTTGAAGACATGGAAATGAACCGAAAGCTTGTACGGATTGTGTTAAAGGCAAAAGGCTATGAAGTGCTTGAAGCTGTTGATGCTGAGGAGGCATTGGTAATATTACAGAAGGAGTTACCAGATCTGATTTTGATGGATATTGCGCTTCCCGGTATCAGTGGGGAAGAATTGACTCGACAGATTAAAGCCAATTCCGAATGGTGTCATGTGCCAGTTATTGCCTTAACTGCTGCAGCAATGAAAGGTGAGCAGGAACAGTTTCGAGAGGCAGGTTGTGATGACTATATCAGCAAGCCGGTTGACACCCGCACTCTTGTTGATATGGTGGGGCATTATCTTAAGCCATAAATCTGCAAATGAGTTGTGCTTTTCCAAGGACTCAAGCAGAGCCGAGAGCGAAAGTCCCCTTAAAAAAACAATTGACTCTCAACGTGGGGCTATGATAAACTGAAAAATGTGCTTAGCTATGGATTGGAGGCATCGTGGCGCAAGTTTCTAGCTTGCGGTTCTGATGGTCACCGATTGAGAAATCTGCATCACGAGCCACTTTCTCTCAAATAATGCGCACCTCTTGATAAACTTTATCCGTCCTCTTGATTGTATACTTCTAGTAGGAGTAGATTACATTATGGATATTTCAGTAAAATACGAAAAAGAGAATGTTATTCTTCGGGTTTCAGGCAGCATCCTCGGCGATGATCGCCTTCAACTGAGCGACAAAATTGAGGAATTGGTTGATAGCGGTGGAAAAAATGTCGTTCTGAATCTCCAGGATGTTGACTTGATGGACAGCGTCGGATTGGGTATGATGGTTGCCTTGCGTACTTCGCTGATGCGACGCGAAGTGAGATTTTTGCTTTCAAATGTCGATAGATCCGTCAAATCATTGTTGCTTATCACTAAACTCAATAACGTCTTTGATCTGTACGACACTGAAGCTGAAGCGTTGGCGGATCTGGATAGTGTAGATCGGGATAGATTTATGGTATAGTTCTCCTAAATATTCTTCGGATCCGTAACCCTAATCAGCCTATGCCCTCCCCCTCTCAAAGGACACGAAGATAATGAATAAACCACTCAACGCTAGCCTCCTTGTTGTCGATGACGAACCGCAAAACATCCGATTACTTCAAATTCGGCTCCAAGCCGCTGGATACACAGTTCTCACAGCAACAAACGGTCAGGAAGCCCTTGAACGGGTGCAGGCTGATTTGCCAGATTTGATTCTGCTCGATGTTATGATGCCAGGAATGAATGGATTTGAGGTGTGTAGGCGGATTCGTGCGGAGGAAGCAACGCAATTTATCCCAGTTGTGATGGTGACAGCCCTTTCAGACACGGAGGATCGAATCACGGCAATTGAGGCAGGTGCGGACGATTTTATCTCCAAGCCCTTTGACAGCCACGAAGTCCTTGCTCGGGTGCGCTCACTGGTGCGTATCAAAAAATACCGTGATGCACTGGAACAAGCCAATCATGACCTCAAGATGCATAGTGAACGTTTGGACAAAGAGTTACAGATGGCGAGTGAGGTTCAGGATAGCTTGATGCCTCAAGGAATCACCGATTTATTAGGATTCCGAATTGTCTCACACTATACACCTGCAGGTGTGGTGGGAGGCGATTTCTTCGATTTGTGGGAGGTTGAGCCAGGCCGGTTGGGCGTTTTTATCTCCGATGTAATGGGGCACGGGGTTTCTGCAGCCTTCATCACTGTGTTTATTAAAACGATTCTTGAAGAGATGAGAGGCCAGACGGACGATCCTGGACATTTACTCGAAGAATTGAATGCTCGTTTCAATAAGATGATTAGTTCACAACAATATATGTTCGCAACAGCGTTCTGCGCTGTTCTAGATCTTGGCAACCAGATGCTACATTACGCAAACGCAGGGCACCCCTTTCCATTCCTAGTCCAACGTCAGCGCAACCTTTGTAAACCTCTTGGAAACCAGTCGATTGGGAAAGGATTGGGACTGCTTCCAGACTCGACATATCAAACATACCGATACCCTTTCACCCCTTCAGATGGGCTATTCCTTTATACCGATGGTGCTTATGAACTCCAAAACTCACAGGGTGAGGAGTTTACCCCGCAAGGTATCCAAGGGGCCATCACCCGACAAATCGCTCAACCGGCGCCGGTCCTTGTCGAAACCGTTCTCAATACAGCCAATCAATTTTGTGACGGCAGGCCGAAAGATGACGATATTACAATTGTCGCTATTGATGGGTGTGCACCGAGGTAGTAGAAATCCGCAAATGGACTTAGGATATTCGATCTTCAATCCATTAACGAATAGTTCGTCAACATACCCTAGAAGGTAGAAAGGGCACTATCTTCTGAGTCATAAATCTCAACAATATCAGAGGCGCCGATTAAATCAAATGTCCGCCTGATATTTTCTGCCAAGCCGTAAATCTTGACATCGCCATCTTTAAGACGAAGCTGCTTCGCAGTACCAACAAGGGCTCCAATAGCCACACTGTTGATATGTTCTACCTTGCTCAAATTCACAACAATTTTTTGAACATTTTGGTTGACAAGGTCTGCAAGTGTTGTGCGTAACTCAGCAGCCGCGTAGCTCCCCAAATAGTCGTTGACATCGATAATTTTGACATCTGCGCTTTGGCGGATGCACGATGATTCTTCTGACATAAGATTGTTACCTCTTCACAATGATATTCCCGAGCTCATGCGAAAACATTTCAAAATCCATCAGTCAAATAATAATAACAGTGGGTATGCCTGCCTACATTCGCCTTCGATGCCGTACACTCCCCATTTTGTGACTCGGCAACTAACCAAATGATATGGGAGAAGAAACCAAGTGGAGCAAACAGTTGCACAAGTGATTCGCCTAGATGTGCCCAGCTCATTACGGTGGGTTCACACCTTGCATGCTGTCATTACGGAAATTCTTAGCCAAATGGCTTTGGATGAAGAGTCAAGCCACCAAATCGATCTAGCAGTAGTTGAAGCGGGTACCAATGCAATCAAACATGGGAATCAGGAAGATCCGGAGAAACGTGCTTATTTTGAATTTATTATTCAACCAGAGCGATTCACCGTTGTTATTCAGGATCAAGGACAAGGTTTCGACCGGGAACAGGTTCCAGATCCAATGCAGCCCGAGAATCTCTTTAAAAGTAGTGGTAGAGGACTTTTTCTGATTGAATCATGTATGGATGATGTCACCTATGAAAAGTCTGGCACACTTATCAGGATGGTTAAAAGACTTACATAGAAGCATCATGTCATGAACAGCTTACCTCGCTTCAACCGCTTGTCAGTGCAGCAAGTGCTTCATTTTCGTTCGAGTACTGTTCAAACATTGTAGTTAATTTCGATGCAGCGATGAGGGTCTTAATCTTCGAGCCAGGATTGATGAGGGCAAGCTGTCCACCCTTAGGCATAATGGTTAAATGTGTGCCGATGAGTACTCCCAACGCTGTGCTATCCATCATTGGGACGGTGGCGAAATCAAACAAAAATTTCGGTGCCTCAGAAGCTGAAGCAAGCTGTTCGGCGACTACTTCTCTAAACTTACGGCTGGTATCTCCAATGATTTCACCACTTGGGCTGAGAATGATGACCCCGGCCCTGTGACGGATGTTAAATTCCATTAGTCTATTCCTCCACATGTCAAGAAGCGTTGCTTGTGGAAAGGTAGAAAATAATCTGGACATCAGTTCCCCCAAGGGGATTGGTCCGCATTTCGAGGGAGTCGGAAATCTGCTCGGCGAGAAAAATACCGTGTCCGCGTTCACTGTCAGGAGTCATCTTTTGAGAAACTTCATCCAACCTCCCTGTTGCCAGCCAATTTTCCCTTACGGACTTCCCTTTGTCTCGAACATGAATTTCTAGCTTGCTTGAGTCGAACATGAGGGTCACATTGATTCCTGAATCAGGAGTCTCGGAGCCGTGTTCGATGGCATTGCTACAAACCTCATCGATAATAAGCTCAATATCATAAATACGAGTCCGGCAAAACCCAAGTTGCTGCGCTAGTTGCCCAATAAACATCTGGATTGGGGGGATATACTTCAGGCAGCTAGGTACTGTGAGCTTGAGAATCTCCTGTCCTGTTTTTTGTGTTTGAGTCATGCCAGAACACCAACTCGAAAAGTTAAGGGCTTGGTGCGAAAATTATACATACAGACCAAGCCCTAGAAACGTTTGCGAACTTTTCTTTAAATCAATACTTAAATCGTAATTTAGAACGCGGCGAGTGCACTACTCTCCGAATCATAGATTTCAAGAACGCTGGAGGCACCTACCAAATCAAATGTCCGTTTGAGATTATCCGCTAGACCGTAAACCTTGAGATCTCCACTATTCTGGCGGAGCCGCTTGGCGGCACCAACCATCGCACCGATAGCTGTGCTATTAATATGTTGGACCTCGCTTAGATTCACGACAATCTGCCGCGATGTTCCGTTAATCAGTCCATCAATCGTTTTTCGCAGATCGGCAGCAGCGTAACTACCCAAATCTTCATTCACATCAATAATCTTCGCATCAGCGTTGTCACGGACGGTCATCGATTCATTTGCCATAAGATTGTCGCTCCCAATAGTTGTTAAAAATAACAGTATAGTATTACTGACCCAAACTTGTTGCGTTTCATATTCGCAAAATCTGAGTCTCATCTGGAATCCATGGTAATAGTCAAATAGTGTGCCAAGATTTTATCCTTTTATTATATCGAAAGCGTAGGCAAAACACAAGAAGAATTATTGTAATCTGTTGTAGGAAGATGCACCGTTCTTCATTTGACTTGGTTAACCGCCAACCGTTTGTGGGCAACAAGTACGGAGCTCTAAACGCTTAGGAAAATCATCGTGGAAATAAGTGTTTTAACCAAAAAACAAAAGTGCCAGTGGAAAGAAGATGGTTACCTTGTTCTAAAAGGCGTCCTTTCTGCAAAAGAAATCAAAAATCTGACAGCTGTTGTCGATCAGATGGATGAAGAACATCGAAAACATCTACTTTCCGAAGTCTCACAAAATAGATCTGACGTGAAGCCGTATGCTGGACTCAATAAACTAAACATTATTGAGGACAACGATAGTTTCGTCCAACTGATTGACCATCCTGTAACGTTCCCGGTTGTACTTGAACTCCTCGGTTCCTTCATTCAATTGAGTATGTCTCAAGCCATGATTCGGCCGCCGAACCCGGAAAGTAAAGGGTTTTCGCACGCGCTGCACCCGGATGGCGGTCAAGCAATGCAACGCATAAGAGTTGAGAAAGATAGCCTTCCGCTACAGATTAAGATTCAATATTTTCTAACACCACTCGCTGCTCCCGAATATGGGAACTTCACGATTGTCCCTGGCAGCCACAACCGTCCCTTTCCAGCAGCGCAACTTGGAAACGCAGAAAGTCCTCACAACGCTGAAGCGGTGCAACTCTGTGTGGAAGCCGGGGACGCAGCAGTTTTTCCACATGCGTTATGGCACGGTGCAGCGAGCAACAGATCCGGCTATGTACGCAAAACGCTTATTTATTGTTATAACCATCACTGCTTCCGTGCTTACGATTACAAAGAGGCATCACCAGAACTTTTGGAGCGGTGTACACCGCGACAGCGAAGGTTGCTTGGAGATATTGGGGAATGGCAGCCCGGATCTTATTTTTACTCACCTCCAGACCAGGAGGAAGTGATAACAGGGCTTACAGCGAACAAAACATAAGATTCACTGAACCCCTGTACTACAAAATGCTGCAATATTTAACGAATGTCGGAGAGTTCAATGACCCCTAAACAACGCTACTTGTTTGATGTGACCGGCTATCTTCACCTGAAGAATGTGCTCAGTCCTCAAAAACTGAAACAAGCCCAGGATGCAGCCGATCGCTACATTCGCACCCCGCCCGAAAAATGGGAACCTGGATTTGGAGCAAACCTAGAGCGTCCAGACTTTACCCCCTATTCCCACAGCTTTGCATTCGACAAGGCACTAGAGACTCTCTGCTTCCATCCGGTGACCTGGCCCATCATCAAAGAACTAACCGGCGACAGACCCCGGTTTACCAGCGGTACGCTAGGGCGAAATACCCGTGGACAACGATTTCACTCGCTGCACTGTGCGCGAGAAGGGGGTGGTGGACCGGAAATGCCCCGTTACTTCTGTCAAGACGAACAGATTTACTGTGATTTTTTCGTTGTCTTCTTCTATCTGACCGATGTGATACCCGGTGATGGGGGCCTCGTCGTGATTCCGGGCTCTCACAAAAGCGAGTTTTTACGCCCACCGGATCTATTTGCTCCGGACAGCGATGAGATTGACCCGGAGCCACATCCCGCCGTGACCAATATCACGCCGCGCGCCGGCGATGTCGTAATTATCTCGGAATTGCTCACCCATGGTGTCCTCGTCTGGAAACCGAAAGATCGAGACCGCCGCTTCCTCATACTGCGCTACATGCCGCAGTACACCACTTATGGAACCTTTGACCCGTTCCCAGACGAAATTAAGGCAAAATTGTCGCCAGAAACACTGGAATTAATCGAGGTTGCCCCCTACAAGCACGTCAAAGAGATTGTCAAACAGGAAACAGTCAGCCTAACATGTTTTTGACTTCAGTTGTTCCAACGGTTGAGCCTACCTAGCACTACAAATGTGATCCTTGAAACAGTGGAGAAGATGTGTATCACCCACTGAATGCTGATATTTTGTACCATTCATTAGATGGTGGGAAAACAAAAACCATTTCATCACGGTAATTGAGGAGTGGCGATTATGAGCAGAGTAAACCACATAAGTTGGCGAGTTTCTCAAGTTACTTCGGCAGTGTGGCCAATTCCCTCCGTTTTTACGGTGAATTCGGGGACCTCTACTGCGAAGCTATATCTTTTCCTACTCGTTTTGTTATCCAGTATATTCGTAGGCTGCACTGATAATCCTGTACAGTCGTTAACCCCCTTCTACACAGAAGATGCCGTGATTCAACTTCCGCAACTTGAAGGAGAATGGCTCTCTTTTTTCGTTTTTGACGATGACATCTTACAAATGAATATAAAGCCGTGGGTTTTAGAGGGCAGCACGGTAAAAATCTTCGATGAAAATGGAAAAATCTCGGTCGCTCAGACCAAGTTTTTTCAGATAGAAGATTCATACTTTGCTGATATCGTCATGGCAAATTTTAGTTTGGAGTTTTTTGATGATTTCAACGGTGACACGCTAGCTAGCGATGTGAATCTTCTCGCAAATTTCGCGTTCACGTTCTGGTCAATGTCGCATTGGAGACCGGTTCACGTTGTGTATAAAGTTCAAATCGAGGAGGACCATACTTCATTGGTTTTAACCCCATTAAGTTTCAATTGGCTGGCAAAGATTTTGGAAGAAAATCCTGATTTAATTCCTTTAATTGAACGATCTGATGCCGATTCACCTTTTGCATCACCTTCAGCAAATGCGACTTCAGAAACGTGGATGCTTCTCTTGAAAAAGTATCGGAATGAGGAAAAGGCTTTCCCCTCCGACCAAATGTTTAAGGTCTTGTTAAAAAAGTATGGGAAAGCCCACGTCCTGCAATCTTATGAAAACGGCAATCCGCAGGTAGCCGTGTTTCCTGAAGACCGAGAGTTTGCTGATGGGGCCCAGGCGAAAGCGAATACGCCGATTTCGTACGCCGAAAATGGACAAATTGTCGGCTTTACGCTCAATCGAGATTGGCAGTCACCGAACGGATTGTGGGCGAGAGCCGGCTCATGGCTTGCATACTTTGAGGAGAATGCTCGAATCGAAAGCTGCACTCTCGATCGAGATTGGCAGTCACCGGCTGGTCTTTGGCTGAAGGATGGTACTCGGGTGGAATACTTTGAAAATGGTCAGCTCAGTCGTGCAACTTTAGCCAAGGACTGGAAATCCCCTAAAGGCAAGCTAATCAAAGCGGGAACAGAGCTCAAATTTTCTAAAGATGGCAAGGTTAAAAAATCTTCCTCTGAATGATTGGAAATAAGCTGAGGTCACATAACTCCCATTTTTTCTCAAGGCGGAGTGAAAAGGAAAAATTAGATGCAAACGGATCATACGGACGCAAGCAATAATACGCAAGTTGCTGTAATCGTCAGCGAGAATGCCCCTGAGTTAGAACGCTTCGCTGCGGAGCAGCTCTGCGATTACCTTGAAAAACTTTTTAATGTCCAAACCCGTCCAACGTCGAGTGTATCTGCAGAGGCGGCGACACTGTTCCTCGTTGGCAGCCTCGACATTGATGTTGCTGTTCAGTGTGCAACAGAAGCAGACGTGCTCCCACTGGTCGGCGAACAGGGGTTCATCTTGCGCCGTGTGCAGTTTCAAGGGCGTCCATCGCTGGTGGTTAGCGGTGGTAGTCCACGTGGGACGTTGTGGGCGGTGTATGAGTTGGTAGAACACTGGGGTGTGCGCTATCTTTTGCACCGTGACGTGTTACCCGTCCTTTCCACCTTCCACCTCCCTGATCTGGATGTCATAATGGAGCCAGCGTTGTCGGTTCGCCAATGGCGCGTTATCAACGATTTTGCGTGTGGCCCTGAATCGTGGGGTATGGCAGATTATCGTCCCGTACTTGACCAACTGGCAAAACTCAAGTTTAACCGCATTCTCCTGTCTGTTTGGCCCTGGCAACCATTTCTACACTACGAGGTCAAAGGGATTAAGCGAGAATCGGCGACGCTCTGGTTCGACTTCCATTACCCCATCACTGACGATATGGTGGGACGTCACCTGTTTGGCGACGCGGAAGAATTCTGGAATCCCGATCTGCCATGTGGTGGAAGTTATGAGGAATTTATGGCGGCGGGTGAGCAATTGGTAAGTAATCTAATAGACTACGCGCACCGGCGCGGAATGGAGTGCGTTATCGTCGCTACACTGACTGAATTTCCGCCTGAGTTTGCGCCGCTACTCAAAGATGTCCAAGAAGTCCATCAGTTAGCGGAGTTGACTGTTGTGCCAAGTGCAGAGACCGATATCGATGACCCCGCGCTCACCGAGCTTGCCACGACTGTGCTGCAAGCAACGGTGAATACCTATCCTGAAGTGGATTATGTGGCGTTGGGGATGCCAGAGTTTCGGCAATGGTCGGGGTTATATGAACGGGCATGGCAGGCACTCGATGCCAAGTATAACATTTCATCGCAACGTTTGCTCGACGATGTACTAACTGCTGCAACGCAACGCTCCGCATATCCCGGCGGGGAAGAACGTGCCCTACAGGAGGTCAAAGGTGACATCGTTGCCCTCTACTTCTACGACCGACTCCTCAATGAAATACATGCGCTCAAGGAATCCCGCCGGCCCGACATGAAATTTATCTACAACAGCGTAGCGGAGGAACTCTTTCCGGTACTTGGGAGCCTTGTGCCTCGTGGTTGGGAAACGCTGAACTTCGTAGATTACACTGCATCGCGTATTGTCAAACGACGGGAGGTCCTCGAAAACGTTCCGAGTCAAGATCATGCCTGCAGCCTGATTTACACGCTCCACGATGACAACGTGGGGCTGTTACCACAATTGGCGACCGGCTCCTTGCACGAGTTGACACAAGACCTGTGCCGGCACGGTTGGGCAGGATTTTCGACGCGCTATTGGCTTATCGCTGATCACGACCCATGTGTCGCCTATCTGGCGAAAGCAGCTTGGGACCAAAGTGTAAGACATGAGGAGGTTTACCGCGATCAGATCCGTGTGGTCTGTGGGGAAGAGTGCATTGAAGATATGTTGACGACATTTCGTGAGGTGGAGGCAACGACGGTCGCGCTGGAAGCGCATGGGTTGGGATTGACCTTTCCCGTGCCCGGTATGCTGACCAAGCACTGGACACCTCAGCCGATGTCTGATGAACTTGTTGAGGACCGGCAGGGATATCAACGGGCATTGGAGGCTGCATGCCGAGCGCGAGAAAAAACGCAACCGTCGGGACGAAATTACGTGGACTACTGGATAGGGCGTCTGAAATTTGGGGTCGGTTATCTGGATATGATTTCAGCGGTCCATCGTGCTGCGATTGCGGAGGCTGACCGAAAGGCTGCTGAAGCGGTTCAGCAGGCAGAGGCTGCATTGGCAACTGCCCGTCAGGCGTTGGAGGCGTATGCCCATGTCGTTCGCGACCAGTCCGATCGTGGCGCAATTGCGGTGATGAATGAGTATGTCTATCGTCCTTTGAAGGAAAAGGTAGCCGCATCGCAGAAAGGGGCAATCAACATATCGGAGGAAAGCACTCAATGAAAAGTGAAGATTTTCATCGCGTTCCCTTAAACCCTCTCGTGGCGTAGGTTTCCTAACCTGCGAACCGAAGCGCGTAAGTCCTATTTATATAACCTTTGGTATGTTTTGCCATCCACCACCAATCTACGCCTCCTACCAAGCAGTCCATCCACCATCAACTAACAGATTCTGTCCCGTAATATAACTGCCGGCATCGCTGGCTAACAGCACGACTGCCCCTTTCAGCTCCTCCGGTCTTCCCATGCGTCCCAGCGGCACCTTCTCCTCCAGACGAGGGATGAAGCCTTCAACTTGGTCGCGGACCTCCGGCTTGGGGAACGGTCCGGGAGCGATAGCGTTGACCCGTATGTTGTGTCTTGCCCAGTACGCCGCGAGATGACGGGTCAGGTGCACCACACCACCCTTGAGAGCATGGTAATTCGGGGGACTGCCGGTAGGCAATCCTTCGTAGGTGCTCGGATAGCTCGCCACCACACCGTACATGCTGGCGATATTGATAATTGATCCGGGACGCTCACCCTCGCGCAGATGAAGCATCACATCTCGCGCCAGCAAAAAATACGCTGTTACACCGACATGATACGCTTGATTAAAGTCTTCCGCTGTAGCGTTGTCGATATCCGGTGCTGTGCCACCGTAAGCGTTATTGACCAACACATCGATCTTGCCCATTCGCTCCACCACTTCCGCAACAAAGCCGGGAATCGTATCGGTGTCACCCTGACTGAACCCCAAACCTAAGTGTCCGTCACCGGATAGCGTGGCGGCAAATTCGGCAGCCTGTGTTCCATCACGGCTGGTAACTACAACCTGCGCGCCTGCTTCAGCGAGGGCTCGGCTCATCGCTGACCCTAACCATCCACATGCCCCAGTAACCACCGCAACTTTACCCCGCAAGTTGAATAGATCCATAACGCTGCGTTCATCACTGCTCATAATTTCCCTCCGTTCATTGCAGCTTACATCAATGACCCCATGCTTGGCGTAGTAGACGCAGCCAGTTTCCGTGCATGATGGCGCCAATGTCGTCGTCGCTATAGCCTCGGTCAGCTAGCAAGCCTGCAATTTTTTGGAGATCCGCGATGGTATCTAAATCACAAGGGGATTGCTCTCGACCATAGCCACCATCAAGATCTGTGCCGATGCCAGCGTGACGGCTATTGCCTGACAACTGGCATACGTAGTCCATGTGGTCAACGACTGTGTTCAGTGTGACCGCTTCATTTGTGCTTTGTCCAGAGACCCAGCCGGGTTGCAGCATCCACGCATCAAAAGCCGCACCAATTACGCCATCTCGCTCAAAAATTGCTCGTAATTGTTCATCGCTGAATTGACGTTGATGCGGGACAAGTGCCCGGCAGTTGTTATGACTTGCCAACACCAATCCTTCGTAGTGCTCCAACGCCTTCCAGAACGCTTGATCCGAGCAGTGGGTGAGATCGAGGGTGACGCCTAATCGCTCCATTTCAGCCAGCAGCGGCGGTCCGAGTTCGGTTAACCCCAATTCGGTGCCCGTTCCGCCGGCGTAGCGTCCAGGTCCGTAATGCGTGAGACCAAGCAGCCGCAGACCGCCTCTGACCCACTCTTCCAGCCGATCTGGTTTTAGAATCGGATCCGCCCCTTCCATACTGATTACAAACCCAAGAGGCGGGGTATCATCAGATCCTGCTTCTTCCCAAGCCTCCCAATCGGCGATATGGTTGTCCAAATTCACTCGATCTGTGATGATGCGAATGTGGCCCTCGTGTTCTAAACCGTGATAGTAAGCCAACTGTCCTTGGGCAACGCCATAGGACTGGGCTGGTGAGGCATAATCCGCATGGGGAGAAGGTCGCCCGGTGCAGCGGGCAAACAGGGTAACTACGGATACCGCGAGTCGCCCCTGACGCATGTCCGGGAATGCAACAGTGCCCTGAGCACGTCCCTTGCCTAGGGTGCCAACTTCTTGGGTGCGAATGGTATAAGCGGAACGCAGCAAGTCCCGATTACCTTGCAGCGCGTTCCAAGAAAGATCAAGGTGGGCATCAATGATTAGCATAAGCAAAAGTCTCCTGATTAAGAATTTATCAAAAACGAACGGGATTTAAGGATAACTACCGGACCAAGCGACGGAACGGATCCTTCTTCAGATCACACTCTAGCAGGCTATCCACATCACCTGCATCCAGACCGGATTTAATCACGCCCAACGCCTCCGCTACCGCGTCAGCAGTCAGACGGATATCTTCTTCGGTATGGGCAAGGGTGCCCTTGAATCCCATATAACAATGAACGCCACGCTTTGCCATCTCTTGAATGAATAGCGTTTTTACTTCGGGAGCCAACGTTTCATCCGGCAAGTCAAGCGAGACGGCAAGGCTTGTGTGGAGACCGGTACAAGCACCCGATAGCCCACTAGCGGTAATCACTTCGTTGAGGGTGGATCGCAAATTCTCACCAAGCTCCTTAAAGCGAACCTCAGAATTACGACGTTTTAGTTCACGAATCGTCGTCAGTGCAGCAACGGTCCCAATGTTATCGCTCCAATAAGAGCTTGAGATGAACATGCGGCTGGCTGGCTCCATTACCTCTCGTGAACCAACGACAGCGCCCATCGGATAGCCGTTTGACATCGCCTTTGCAACAACGGTCATATCTGGGATAACCCCTAAGGGTTTTTGCATACCGCCAACCGAATACCGCCAACCACAAGACACCTCGTCAAAAATAAAAATAGCGTTATGCTTGTGGGCGAGGGCTTTGACCCCTTCTAGGTATCCCGGCTCCGGAAACTCAGAGCGAGCAGGCTCCATCATAACCGCTGCAACCTCACCTTGATGTTCCTCTAGCAATCCTTCCAGCATGGCAAGATCACCATAAACAAAGGGGAGAGCAGTCCCAGCGAGTGCTTGGGGCACACCAATTGGTTCAATCCCTGCAAACGGGTAATCGCCGCTTTCAGGGTCAACACCGTAATTCGCTGCTTGATACCAGTCGTGCCAACCGTGGTAGCCGCAGAACACAATTTTATCCTTGCCGGTTGTTCCTCGTGCGATACGCGCTGCAACGGCGCAAGCTTCGCCGCCGCCTTTGGTATACCGCACCATCTTAGCACTGGGAATGGTGTCTATGAGTTCTTCCGCTAATTCGATTTCGACCGGTCCATTCAGCGTATAAAGGCTTCCACGATCGATCTGATTTTTGACTGCCGTATCCACAACCGGATCCGCATGACCGAGGATAATCGCACCAACCGCGTTGACCCAATCGATGTATTCATTTCCATCTACATCAATGAAACGCGAACCTTTAGCACGTTGGGCATAAGTGGGGCTGACACCGTTAGCAAACTGGCTGGCACGTCGGCTGATAAGTTGGGTCCAGCCGGGGATGATTTCGCCAGCCCGCTGGTAGAGTTCGTTAGAACGGCTAACGTCAAGGGTAAGTTGAGACACTTGTAACTCCTTTCTGTGTAACGAGCGTGAGGGAAACTTCCTTCTTTGAAAGGTATGCTAACCCAAGTTCTAGGTATTGAAAATTCATCAGTTTTCCTGTAGGGGCGGGGTTTCCCCGCCCGTCAAGGATTCTACTTTTTGCTATAGTTCTGAATCCCGATCTTATCGGGGAGGAGCGATATGTCCATAGAATCACTTATAATGGACTTCTGACTGTTTACGTATCACGTATCACGTTCCGTAAATATAGATTCAGGCAGGCACCGGAACAACAGGTAAATTTGCGTTATACTACTCGATCACGATCGGTCTCTGTTTCCAAAAACCTGTAGCCTGTTCAAAGGCGTGTGCCAATTGAAGCACACCTAAGTCATCTTGGTGTCGCCCAACAATTTGGACACCCACCGGCAAACCGTCCGGGGTGAAGCCGCAAGGGACTGAAATCGCAGGCAGACCGAGGACACTGATGTAATAGCAGGACCGCATCCAGTCAATATATGTCTCCATCTTCACACCGTCAATTTCAGTAATATAACGCTGTTTCACATCGAAGGGGAGTGCTTGGTTCACGGGAAGAATCAGGAACTCGCAAGTCTCCATAAATTCTCGTACCCGCTGATAAAGTGCTGTCCGCTTGATTTCTGCCTGTCCAATCTGTGGTCCACTTAACTCCATACCCGCTTTGATGTTCCAGACCACAGTGTCCTTTATCTGCTCCGGATGGGTCTCCAACAGCTTGGCATAAGCGAGTTCAAAACGCCAAGCACGCCATACCTTGAAGACTTCGTCCGCGTCCGTAAAATCGGGTACGGCGTCCACGATTACACAACCCAACGATTCAAAGGTGCTTCGTTGAGCGTCGATAGCGGCGGTCACCTGTGGATCAACCGGGAGCCCGCCCAAATCTCGATCCCAAGCGATATGCACGCCGCTGAAATCACGCTCAAGGGACTGAGAGAACATCTCCCCCGGCTCACTGATGGCAATAGGGGCGCGGCGATCGGGACCGGCAATTGCACTCAACATCAGGGCGGCATCCTGTACTGTTCGCGCCATCGGCCCCTCTACCGATATTGGAAACCAACCTAACAATGCGGGCCACACAGGGACTCTGCCCGGGGAAGTGCGGAAACCCACCACGTTGCAGAAGTTGGCGGGGTTTCGTAGCGAGCCGCCCATATCACTGCCATCTGCGATTGGTATCATACCACACGCCAGCGCAACCGCAGCACCGCCGCTGCTGCCACCGCAGGTCTTGGTTGTATCATACGGATTGAGCGTCTCTCCGAACACCTCGTTGTAAGTTTGTGACCCCGCGCCAAACTCCGGCGTGTTGGTCTTACCAATGGTGATAGCCCCGGCTTTCTTCAGGCGTTCTACAATCAGAGCGTCGTGTTCGGGTATAAAGTCCTTGAAAATCGGGGAGCCGTAGGTGGTACGGATATCTTTGGTTTCGACAAGATCTTTATGCGCTACGGGTAGTCCATGCAGTGGTCCCACAGCCTCGCCGCGCGCCAACGCTGCATCGGCGGCATCTGCTTGGTCTATTACTTCAGCAAAATCGCAGCGTGTGACGATGGCATTCACCTTCGGATTGACGCGCTCGATTTGATTCAAATGTGCTTCCATTACCTCTCTGACGGAAAGCTCCTTCGCACGGATGAGACGCACCAGCTCTGTGGCAGTTAGGAAGCATATCTCTGTGTTAGACATAACTTCTCCTAATCCTTCCAATTAAAGATGACACCCAACATCGATTTCTCCCGATGGTATGCCATCTCATAAGCCTTGACTATCTCTGTATAATGAAACCGGTGGGTGATTAACCGCTTCGGCTCAACAAGCCCGTCTGCCATTAAAGAGATGATATAATCACCGTGTCGATCATTGC
>JAKZSX010000263.1:0-18256 GCA_047517405.1 Candidatus Poribacteria bacterium
AAGGCTTTCGATGCAAGAGAGTAAGGGTGGGTGGGTGAGCATACCGAACATTGATACCCCATTAAAACCGCCGCCGCCTGATCCCATGACACCTCTAGTAATCTCTATTGCTGCGTCGAGGTTGGATTTTCTGATAAGTCCTAGACGATTGCCAAAAGGTTCGTCGGAATAAATGTCTTCCAACACACCCTCAGATTGCAAGCGTTTCGCCTCTGTATCGACTATTTCGCCAAGCGCATCTTGGATTGGTTGTAGGACTTCCGGCGAAAAGACAGCGGGTTTTACCACATACCCTTCCTCATTAAACTGTTGCAATTCCGTGTTGGTGAGACTCATCAGTATCTCCTCCAAAGTAGATTTAATTCGTTTTAGCAGTTTTTCATAATAGTCAAAGATAATGGTAGATGGCTATAGATATATCTAGTGTACCAAAGTCAGATCAAAAAAGGCAAGCAGGAAAAAGATGAACAGAAAAAAGACATGGGATGTCATTATTGCGCGGGACGTTATGGTTCCTATGCGGGACGGTGTGAATCTAGTGGCAGATCTCTACTTTCCTGGGGAGGATGGTTGTCCGCTGAAGGGTAAACTTCCCGCCGTTTTACAGCGAACCCCCTACAAAAAGGAAAGCTACGAAAACATGGCGGGGTTCTTCGCCAAGCACGGTTATCTGTCAGTGGTGCAGGACTGTCGTGGTCGCTTCAAATCCGGGGGCGATTTTTTTCCGTTTCGAGATGAGCCGCAAGATGGCTATGATACAGTGGCATGGCTCGCAGATCATCCATCCTGCAACGGGAAGGTGGGTATGTATGGTTGTTCTCACATGGCTTGGGTACAGTTTCACGCGGCGACGCAGAATCCACCGGGATTAGCCACAATAATCCCGTATGAGGGTCCCATCAATGCGTATCACTACAGCATGCGCGGCGGCGGTGCACTGCATTTGGGGCTTTTGAAGTGGATTCTTGAAACGGCAGTAACTAGCCAAGAGGCACAAGACAATCCCACCATTGCTGAAGCGGTTCGGACGATGAGTTCAGGTCAGAATTTTCTGAATTGGGCTGCTCGAATCCCGTGGAAACGTGGACAGACACCGCTCAGTATTGCGCCCAAATATGAAGATGCTGCCTTTCAACTGTACTTCGAAAACTACGATTATACGGACTTTTGGCGTCAGCCCGGCTTTGCGATGGATGAGTATTTTGAATGCTTCCCGGAGATTCCCATCCTATGGGTTGTTGGTTGGTATGACTGGTATCCACGCACCATTATCGACGGCTACCAGAAGATGGTAGAGATGCAGCGAGACAATCAATATCTCCTCGTCGGTCCTTGGACACATAACAACTTCAATTCTTCATGCGGGGATGTGAATTTTGGGGAGGCAGGAGATATTCATACCTACGATGATTTCTTAAACTTAGAGTTGGCCTGGTTTGATCGTTGGCTCAAGGAGGATCAGACCGCTGATATCGGAACGCCGGTCAAGGCATTTACGATGGGAGGTGGAGACGGAGGACGTGACAGTAACGGACGTTTGAAGCACGGTGGAGGATGGCGTTACGGCGATAGTTGGCCCCCTGAAGGTGTCCAATCAGTGCCATTCTACCTACAGCCGGACGGGAACCTATCACAGGAAAAACCGAGTCAGGAGAACGCATGGACAACCTACACCTACGATCCACGCAACACGGTTTCCAGCAATGGCCGATGCATCATCCCCTACGGCCCAGCCGCCGAGGGAGGATTCTCCGGGATGGGACCGCGCGATCAGATCGAATTGGAGACCTTGCCGGGGCACGGGATTCCGGGCATGCCCATCGCCTCCCGTCCAGATGTATTGGTCTTTCAGACTCCGCCACTATCAGAAAAAGTGAGAATCGCCGGAAATATACAGGCAATTCTATGGGTATCATCAGATTCGCCCGACACCGATTTTTTTGTGAAGCTGATTGACCTTTATCCCCCAAGTTCCGATTATCCGACGGGTTACGCCCTCCCGGTCTCCGAAGGGATACTCCGTGCGCGTTATCGGGAGGGGTGGGAAACACCGAAGCCGATGGAAGCAGGAAAGATATATCAGATCGAGATTTCGCTTGAGCCCTCGGCTAACCTATTTGCGGTAAAACATCGGATTCGTATCGATATCTGTAGTAGCAATTTCCCAAACTTTGACATCAATCGCAACACCGGTAATCCGAATGATAGGCGGTGGTGTAT
Organism: Candidatus Poribacteria bacterium; assembly: GCA_047517405.1. Taxonomy (GTDB): domain Bacteria; phylum Poribacteria; class WGA-4E; order WGA-4E; family PCPOR2b; genus PCPOR2b. The sequence continues at coordinate 2,221 of JAKZSX010000263.1, forward strand.
CGCTGAAAACACCGTTTATCACGAAAACAATCACGCTTCCTGTATCGTATTGCCTAAATATCCGCTTGATTCTTAAGTCTCTGAACAGAGGACAAGTGCACCTGTGTAAGCATGTGCGAAGTTTCGATTACCGATGGGCGCAAATTCGGCATTTCCAAAGAAACCGATAATCGGCAGATTTGGAAATTTCTCCTTGATAATCTGGATATCGTGGTTTTCCTCACCGTATAATCCTTCACCCCTACCCAAGCAGTTGAAGTAAAGTCCAAAGGCTGGTGGATGTGCCTGCGCCCTTTCATGTAGACGATTCACGATAGCATGAATATCTTCTGCGGCAGCAAAAGGATTTCGCAGGTGAAACTGCACAATTTGTCCCGTTTCGATTCTCTCCGCAACTCCGATTGCAGCACTCTGTGGATCTATACCTGTGATGTTACGAATAAGGTAATCGCCTGGCTGCGGTGACCGATTTGACGTATCCATTGCGATGCCTATGAAAACCATCCTGCCCGAACGCTGTATATCTTCTTCGGTCAGCAGTGCAAGCGATTCTTGCAGCACCTCTACCGCTTCTCTGCCATCCAACTCAAAAATTAGATTGTCCTCCGCACGGGTGATTTCAACGGGATTTCCTACGGGTTGACATCCTTGTGCAACACCGATTTCGGTGTGGAAATTCCCGGTCAGCAGCACACCTGCGACACTTGACTCTGTAATCTGCGCCCCGCACCATTGGTGCATTTGCCCGCTCATCGGATCGCCGGAAGCAGCGCCTCCAACGATAGGAAGCGGATCTCCACTCCCTCCAATCTGTTGGACAAGTTCGGCGGGTTGGATACATCGCACGTCTGGCAGAACGACTAAGAGCGAATTCTCACGCAGTTCCGGTTGTATTTGATTGCGTATAGTTGTACCGACAGGCGATGCCCCGTCTTCGGAAACGCAGAAGGAAAAGGCAGATAGCTGATCTGAACGCAGTACAAGGACAGCAACAACGGACTTCCCTTCAAACTCGCCATCTGAAGTGAGAACACTCATCCCACTACAACCGATTAGGTGCTCGCATCCTGATATCTTTTGTACTTCCTCACAGAGCTGCGCGTACTCGCTTTGATAGTCTGCCGTTGCAAAGACAAACGCGAGATCTACTTTTGCTAATTTTGCTTTGCCCATTGCCATTGTGGTTGCTTGTTGAGCGGCTTCAGACCCTGAAGCACTCAGGCTATGCCCAACACCAGCACGTATCATCAATATCACCTAGCCTTTCCGTAACTCAGAAGTTAGTCTCTTTGATTATATTCCCACTATCCTGCCTCATAAAGTTCCAATTGCAGAGTAGGTTTCAGTTATCCTGCCGTGATGACAAACTCTAGTCGACAATACGCCTCCCGTAGCGAATCCTCGACACTTTCAGGGGTGTTTCCCCTCGCAAAGATAAATCCGAGATACCTCGCGCCTTCCGGCAGGGGGAGGACTTTCTGCCCAGTCAGTATACTGATGGTAACTTCCTCGATGCCTGAGACTCGTTCCGCATCTGCCTTGCCTCGCACTTCGCGCAAAATTCCAGCGTGGGGGATGGGAATCATCATCACGCCAGCCGGTTGTTGTTCGCGCTGCAACGATTCAACTTCCATCCCAATGGCATGTCGAATAATGAGCTCTTCCAGCGAAATGCCTGTGCCAAAACGCAACGTCCGCGCACAAAGCCCACCAATCGATCGCGCGGCGATTTCGATTATCCATGCCCCATTGTCATTGACCCGTAGCTCTGCGTGGACGGGTCCCTCGCGCAAACCGAGCGCGTCCGCCGTTCGTGTCGTGCAGGATATAATATCTTCCTGAACGCCAACAGGCAACCGGGACGGCGTAACGTAGAGTGTTTCCTCAAAGAAAGGCCCATCTAGCGGATCAGGCTTATCAAAAATAGCGAGCACCTTGAGTCGTCCCTGAATCAGAATGCCTTCGAGCGCCACCTCTACGCCCGGTATAAAATCTTCAACAAGAATTTGCTGTGTTCTAGCATCTTTCCGTGTTTTAACGTCAGAAGAGTCTAAAATGCTAACAATCCGCCGAAATGCTTTCGCAAATTCTTTTGGATCATTCGCACGGATGACACCCCGACTCGCTGACAGAGAAAGTGGCTTAAGGACACACGGAAATTTTGCGTACTTTGCGATTTTTGCTGGATCGGCGTTGATCGAAACCAGCTCAAAGCGTGGTGAGGGGATATCCGCTGCCGCAAGGACTTTCCGCATCTGATATTTGCTTCGGGTGGTGCGCGCAGATTCTACAGAATTATGCGGCAGAGACAACGCCTTCGCTGCCATTGACACCAAGACTGTTGTATCGTCATCAACACCCACAATTGCGTCAATTGGATGGGCTTGGGCAAATGTCACAATAGTTTTCGTTGCTTTCTCAGGTTTGCTAAAGTCAATGACAAAGGATTTTCGAGGTGACAGCTCAGACAATGTTTGTGGCTGATCCGATCCAATTGCAACCGTTACACCTAATTGCGAGGCAGCTGAGAGAAATGCCTCCGCGCGATATGTCTTCGTGGGTAAAAGTAAGAGAATGCGTTTTTTGCTTGGGTTCATAAAATGTCTTCCAACTGGGAGCGGTTAATTCTTTAGAGTTTGTTTGGCAAATTATACAAGACCTGTGAATCTAAAGCAATCGAAAAAAACAGGTAGAATGCAATTGCAATTCCCCACGTTCTGTGTTAAGATATGAAAATGTCTCAGAAGGACTTGGATAATTCTTCAAACACCACCAATACTGCGTTATCCACCAATGCTGATAAGTTGATAATGGTTTAGGTGTTGGCAAGCACCTAAATCCACATACCAATTTTAAGGAGTGAAAAAAATGATGTGCCGAAAGTTTTTGGGCATCTTTGCTCTTATCACGACCATCAGCATTCTGGCAGGTTGTGCGCCAAAGCCGCAGATTGAAATTTATATGGAGCCTGTTGGAGGCAGAGAGGGGAGCCAGATTGACGCACAGGTAGGCTCTATTTCTGTCGAGCAGCACGGTGTTCAGATTACGCTTGAACCACTCGATGAAGTGAAGTTATTTGAACTCACAGAAGATGCGCGGATTAACCCGTATATCGGAGTTGACCGTTGGGGCAACGTTGAGCCGCTGTATACCGTTTTTGGTATTCACATTGAAAACAGAACCAATTTACGGGTTATCATTGATCCGACGGCAATTTTAGTCGATCTAAATGGTGAGCAGTATGCCTCCCTCCCCTACGATTACTTCAAAGAACTTTATGAGAACGTGGGACCACGAACAGTGGCGTTCCATGACGTTGGATATCGATACCGTTATCCTTACCCACGTTCTTACTATCGCAGTCCCTACCGTTATTATTACCAGAACCCATATAACTATCGCTTGGGGTATCGGTATCCTCACCGCTATCCTCACACACCATATAGGGTGTACGATTACTATCCAGACCCGGCTGCTGTGAATCACGAACGGTTGGTTGCGCGTGAAACTGTATTCGATGGCGGTCGGCTTTTCCCAGGGGCGCAACGTGAGGGGCTCTTGGTCTTTGATAGACTTGACATTGGCGCAACGGATGTAAAGGTTATCTTGCCGGAAGTCCTAGTTATCGATGAAGGAAAGCAGCAGTCGAAATCTGATTTCGTGTTTGATTTTCGACAAGTTGTGAACGTAAAAGAATAAGGCCTTTAACAAGGTTGGACAGAACTGCTTAGATTGCCAGCAATGAAATTTCGTTGCTGGTATTTTTCTATTTTGTGGCAGGACGTAAGCCTGAGATGAAGAAAGGAGCAAATATGCAGATAAAAGCATCGTGGCTTTATAGTAAGGCGGGGTTGGCAACCCTACTCCTAGCACTACTAACGATTATATACGTGACATCTGCTTGGGCGCAGAACAATGAAGAACCTTCCGTCCTCGACAAAGCCAATGCGACGATTATAACGGTTCTCTTTTTCGACATTGCCTTCGGTACGATTCAGATTGATGAGGTCGATCGAGATGGAAATCCGGTGCTGGACGCATCCGGCAATCCCGTGATAAAGGTTGTTAGTCTTCCCTTTCTGATCGTTGTCCTGATTCTCGGCGCAATCTTTTTTACCTTATGGTATCGCTGGATCAACGTGCGGGGATTCAAGCACTCCATTGAAATCATTCAGGGGAAGTATGACAACCCAGAGGACACCGGGGAGATCTCCCATTTCCGCGCTCTGACAAGCGCGTTGTCCGCAACGGTTGGCCTCGGAAACATTGCAGGGGTAGCAATCGCTATTCAGTTGGGCGGTCCGGGTGCCGTTTTTTGGATGCTTGTCGCAGCGGTGTTTGGGATGACTGCAAAGTTCAGCAGTTGTACGCTATCCCAGATGTATCGGCAGACGAACCCAGATGGTAGCATCTCCGGCGGTCCTATGTACTACATTGATATCGGATTGAAGCAGATGGGGAGTGGCTGGGCAGGCTTGGGTAAGGTGCTAGCGATCATCTATGCACTGATGGTTATGGGAGGTGCCATCGGTGCGGGAAATATGTTTCAGGTAAATCAGACAGCCGAAGCGTTTCGGAGTACGTTCGGACTTTCAGAAGGGGCCAACTGGGTCATTGGTATCGTGATAGCAATTTTGGTTGGGATAGTGATTGTCGGTGGAATTAAAAGGATTGGTGCAGCAACCTCCAAAATTGTGCCCGCCATGTGTGGTTTGTACGTATGCTTTTCGATTCTGATAATCGTGATGAACATTACCAGAGTTCCTGAAGCGATTGGTCTCATCTTTCGCTTAGCTTTCACAGGTAATGCTTTCTACGGCGGATTTGTTGGCGTACTGGTGTGGGGTATCAGACGTTCTTCTTTTTCCAACGAAGCGGGTCTCGGCAGTGCTGCCATCGCCCACGCAGCAGCAAAAACAGAAGAACCTGTTCGAGAAGGTCTTGTGGCGATGATTGGTCCCTTCATTGATACCATCATCGTATGTTTGATGACAGCGATGGTAGTCATCATTACGGGCACATGGAACGATCCCAGCCTCTCACAATCTGATGGCGTTACGTTGACGACAATAGCGTTTAAAAGTGCCATAGGATGGTTCCCGTTGATCCTTACCGTCAGTATCGGATTGTTTGCCTATTCCACGATGATTTCCTGGGCTTATTACGGTGAACGGGGTTGGATCTACCTGCTCGACCACTTTGGTGGTGTCGGTCTAAAAACCGTTATTGTTTTCAGAGTTATTTTCGTCCTCTTTATTTTGGTTGGCGCGGTCTATCCATTGCGTGCTGTTTTAGATTTTTCGGATGCGATGGTTCTCGGTATGGCCTTCCCGAACATTGTTGGAAGCATCATCCTTGCACCGAAGGTACTAGGAAAAGTCAGGGACTATTGGAGCCGTTACCAATCAGGCGAAATGGAACCTGTTCAATAAACAATGTAGCTCATGTGAAAAGAAAGTGCATGGTGCGGATAGAAACCGAGTTTTCAAGAAGAAACTCGGTTTCTGTTGCATGATTTCTTAACATGAGCCTCAAAGTTTAACCTGATAACAGCGGTAACTGCACCGGTTGTCCTGTCTCATAGCACTGCAAAGCGGCGAAAGCAATCTCGTGTGTTTTAATCGCGTCTTCCAAATTGCAGTGCGATTTTTGATCGTTCAAGATGCAGTTGACAAAGTGGTCCATCTGCCCTTGGAATGGATGATGCGTGACATCGGCACTGTCCGGTAAGATGGCGGGTATCTCGACCCATCCATTCTGTCCGGGATACTTATGTGACCAAATTCGATTGTCCTTGATGGATCCCCGGTTGCCAAAAATCTCAAGTGGGAAGACGTAGGGCATGATGCAGCCGTAATTGATGGAGACCTTGCCCAACACACCATTGGCAAACTTGACGAGGCAGATTTCAAAATCGTCATATTCCAGCGGCGGTGCCTCTTGCCATCGGGAGGTGAAGTAGTCATACTCCTCTGAAAGTCCTTTGCGGTAACCACCAGAATAGGCGAACACCTCGACGGGATCGGCGGCTTCATACTCGCCTTTGGCAGCAAACCAGCGAAGCGAATCAGCGGCGTGGCAGCCTCCCGTGATCATCGCACTCACACCGGTTGATTTCTTTCGGGCATCCTCGTAACCCGTCCACCAACTAGCGATGTCATGCTGATAGTCTGTTTCGACGAAGTAAGGATCGCCAATTGCATTATCAGCAATCATTGCCTTGAGGGTTTCAAAGAGGGGATTCCAACGCAAGACAAAGCTGACTATCGTCTTCACCCCTGCGGCTCGGACCGCATCGCGCATCGCCTTGATTTCCTCAAGACTATTGGCAATCGGTTTTTCGATAACGACGTGCCTTCGGCTCTCCGCTGCAGCAATCGTGTTTTCTGCATGTAAGTATTGGGGTGTGCAGACAGAAACAATGTCTACCCCATCATGCTTGAGGGCTTGCTCATAGTTATCATAAAGCCCGACATTCTCTAATCCTGCTTCCGTCGCGCGGGCTTGGCAACTTGTCAATTTTCGGCTGGAAATCGCGACTACTTCTGTGTGTGGATTCGTTTCAAACGCTTTAATATGTTGCGTCGAAACTCAGCCTGCTCCGTGCACCAGCACTCCTAACTTGTTCTCAGCCATTTCAACCTCCTCCTTCCAGCTGTTAGTTCGATAACAGCATAAAGCAATCCCTCAGCCAAGTCAAACTCTTTTTCTGATCCACCTTGCTAAACTCCACTGGCAATTCCATACTGAGAGACGACTTGAATTATACTTTCGCGTTGACACCGATCCGAGAATTCGTATAATCAGAACTACATTACCAAGTCGATTTTCAGGTGAATAAACAATAGTCACACAAGTTAGCTTCAGAGAGGACTAGCAAAGGCACATACATCTGAATTCAAGGAGAGCAGCGGATGGATTATCCCACCGAACAACAAGGAACGGATCACAGTTTTGATGCCAACGTTTATACCCATCTAGGTGTCAATCCATTTATCAATGCTAACCTCCCATTCACGTTTTTGAGCGCGACGGTAGTATGGCCAGAGGTGCGTCGAGCAATTGATGAAGCAGCGCACTATATGGTTGATGTGGTCGAACTGCAACGGGGAGTGGGTAGGCGTCTTGCGGAGATTTCGGGCGCGCAGTCCGGTATGGTATCCTCCGGTGCTGCTGGATCGATGGCACTAGCGACCGCAGCGTGTATTGCGGGCACCGACCCAGAGAAAATATGGCAACTACCCGACACTACCGGTCTCAAAGATCAGGTTATCATGTGGGGAGGGCGAAGCATTTTTGACAGCGCGCTGCGACTGGTAGGGGGAAAACCGGTGGTGGTTAGTTCACTAGACGCGCTGCGTCGTGCTATTAATGATAAAACTGCTCTGCTTTGCACGGGATACTCCGCCGATCCAGATCCGATCGATCCGCCTCCTCTAGCAGAAATGGTGTCGATTTGCAAGTCCGCGGGTGTCCCTATATTCGTTGACGCAGCCGGCGGTATCCCACCCATTGACAATATCCGAAGATATGCCCGTATGGGTGTAGATCTGTATGGGTTTAGTGGGGGCAAGGGATTACGGGGACCTCAAGCCAGCGGGTTATTGCTTGGACGGCAGGACCTGATTGAGGCGGCACTCGCCAATGCAACGCCGGTTGAGGGAGCGGTGTGCCGCGCAATGAAGGTTGGTAAGGAGGAAATTATCGGCTGCATGGCCGCACTTGAAAAGTGGCTGACCATTGACCTTGATGTGCTGTATCGTGAACAGACGGAGATATTGAAGAAAATCGCAGCGTTCGCGGAATCCGTACCCGGTGTTGAAACCAAGATTGAACTCCGTACCGGTAGTAACCGGTTTATGCAACTAGTTGTGCGGTGGGATGAAGAGGCTTGGGGACTCACCGTGGATGAGTGCGGACAGGAGTTGCGAGTAGGCGATCCACCTATATCGGTGCTATGTGGTTACAACCCCTACGTGACACGCGTTCGGGAGTTCTACCCTCCAACTCCTCCTGATGGGAAACCGGTCAAACGGGAGAGTAGCCCGTTAACAGTTTTCTCTCTTAGTCTTCAGCCCGGCGAGGAACAGATTGTCGGAAAACGGCTGCGCGATGTTTTGATGACAGCATTCAATGCAACTTTGCTGTGTTGAACAGAAGCAGAAGTTTCCCAAATATCCCATCGGATTGCCATCTCGGACAGATTAAGTGTGAATTTGGAAATCCAATGCCAATTGGATTGACGGAGCTATATAACGATTATTCCTAACGCCGCCGGATTGTGAGGTTCAAAGGAAAAAATAGTAGAACGGCACAGAATGGAAGTATCCATTGCCATTCTTTGAAGAGTGGAGCAAAGCCGAATATTCGTTGCGTCGTTGGCAGATAGACTATTGATAAATGCAACACAATGCATGCCAGAATAGTGAAGCATAAGGGAAGATTTGCCTTGATCCTTTGGAAAACCGACTCCCAAAAGAGGCGATGGCATTGGAAGTTTGAAATCAACAGTCCCAGAATCAGAGTTGTACATGCTGCTGTTTGTGCCTCAACCTGGGGATTTTGCTGCGTTGCTGCCAAACTCACAAATGTAAGAATGAAGTTAAAAATAGTCATTGACGCAATGACAAGACTGCGCAGTAGCACATCGTAGAAATCAGCTCGTGATAGGAAAGGGGGAATGTTTTGAGGTTTGCTATACCTGAGATCGCCACGGATGCGATCATGACCTAGCCCCATCAGCGGTATCAGATTTACAAGCAGATGAGCCCAGCATAGCTGAAGTAAGCTCAACGGCATGGGCAAGTCACGCAGCAGTGGGAAGAAGCTGATATACGGCAGCACGCTTCCAATGAAAAGCGTGATAAGCTGCGCAAGGCTACAAGAGAGCAACCAGCGCATTGAGCTTCTCAGGTTCATATAAGATTCCCGGACCTGGTGTATGAGCTCTGCGATGACGTCAAAACCATCCTTAAGTACTACACACGCTGCACGGTGTTGAACAATATGCGAAGATCGAGCTGCGGAGGCGAAACTGACATCAGCCATTCGCATTGCTCGTAAATCAAGCGGTGATTTCCCCCAAAATCCGACGGAATGACCAAGGCGTTTTAGATGTTGCACCAGATTCTGTTTCTGCGCGGGGGAAGGACGGCAATATACAAGTAAACGATTCACCATTGATTCATAGTGTTCATCGCTGAACTCAGCTAGGTCTTCCTGTGTAACAACACCGTGTTTATCCTGAACAATAGCAAGATGCTTAGCAACATCTAGAGCGGCGTTTCGGTCTCTATCTGTTATCGTGATAATTTTAAGTCCCGCATCAAGGCAGGATTGGATAACCTCCTTTGAATTTGGGTACTCTAGGTCCGTAAACGTGATAAAGCCCAAAAAAGTCATGTTGTGTTGCGTCTCCTCCGGCGAGGGCGGAGTGTTCAGGTTTCGATAAGCAACGGCAAGAGCCCGGGTTCTGCTGTTAGATAGATATTCAATTGCCTGGTGCGTTAACTGTTTCTGATCAAAATTCATGTAATTGGTAGTCCCATCAAGTTGAATACGATGACACATTTGCAGGACTGCCTCTGCATCTCCAAATATTAGCTTTAAGAACTTTCCATCTTGGAGCGCGAAAACGAGAGTTGTGTATGGGTGTTCTGACGTCTGAGCCTGTTCGTCAATTTTAGTGAAAGCTGCATTGTAACGCTCTAAATCAAATCCAATTCTTTCCGCGATGCGGTTTAGCGTGGCGCCGATGCTTGCTTCTACTGCAGTCGAAGTTTCATCTAGGCTGCTCCTACCATTATCACCAGCACAACGGCTCGCGAGTAGGATTAACAGCGGAAATTCCGATGGCACCTCTGAATCCGGCAACGTGGTTGCAATTGTCTCTTCGTCAATCTCATCAGATGTATGCTCATCGCGGGATTTCAACCAAGCTTCCCAGCCCTTCTGATCAACGAGACTTTCACCTACGAAAACGTGCGAAGCAGTCATCTCCTCCTTCATAAAATTACCGGCTTCATCAACACAAACTGCTGTAAGTCTGCTCAATCTCTCTAGGTTGACGAGATTACGAATTGCGACCCCTTTTTCTAGGAGTCTATAAGCGTGTTGAGCAAGGATTGCCCGACTGGTTGAAACAATCCCTTCGGGAATCGAAGCGATGACGAAACCAAATCCGAGAAACAGGAGTTCGTTCCAGTGGGTACTTTTATCTTGCAGCAGCCACGCTGCGATAAGTGCTGCTCCTCCCAATATACCTCCAGCGATTCGGAAATAATCGTAAAAAAAGCCCATTTGTACTTCGGCTTCGGCATCTAGGTCAACAATCGCAGGCGTACGCTGGTCGAATTTGTTTATCTCCAATTGATCGCCCGTCCCAACAACAATTGCCCGTGCTTCTCCCTCAAGGACATACGTTCCAGCAAAGATCATATTGCTCTGCTTTTCAGGTGGCAAGTCGGGTGTAGAAATTTCTTCATCAGTTTTTTGTGTGTACGTTGTTGTTCCGAATACCGGTGCTTCATCAACAACCAAAGCGTCAGCTTCAACAATGCGGGCATCAGCGGGAATATAGTCGCCTCCCTTCAGGAGCAACAAATCGCCGGGGACAATCGCCATAGGGGAAAGTTTGAGAACGCGCTCATCTCGAATAACGGATACACTAACCTCCAAATGCGTTCTAATAGACCGAAGCTGATAGTGTGTCCTTCCAGCCTGAATAAATCGCCAAAGAACATGAAAGCAGAGGATGGCTGAAAACACCAAGATCTCGTGAATCGAACGTTGGAAATAGAAGAGAGAGCAGATAATAACAAACAGGAGAAGGACCGTTAAATTAGTACATTGCTTCAATAACAGAATGAGAAGTGAACTTTCATGGGATTGCAGAATTGGGTTATTCCCATATTTGCTACCTTGGGCAGTTGCTTCCTCACTACTTAACCCACGTTCGAGGTCTGTCTTGAATTCATGTAGAAGATGTGGAATTTTTTGGGTGTACCAATTTAACATAACTCAAAATTCTCATCTGCAAACTTAGAAGTTATAGAAGATAACCGAAGATTCGGCTGAGTCAAATAGGACCCGTCCGATAAAATCCGCTCCGCTCTAAGGGTAGAAATATATTCTATCATGTAATCGTATTTCTGAAAACAAAAAAAGCCTCGCCTAATGACGAGGCTTTCAATTTAATAAATAGGATAAAACAAGCGGCTAAAAGTCGGGACGCTCCGCATAAACGCTAACTTTTCTACGGAATTTATCCTTCCGCTCAAACCAGACATAGCCATCAATTGTTGAGAAGAGCGTGTAATCGTTTCCAACCCCAACGTTCTTTCCGGGGTGGATGTGTGTACCTCGCTGTCGAACCAGGATGCTCCCAGCGGTCACAGTGCTACCAGAAAACCGCTTGACGCCAAGCCGTTTACCGATGCTGTCTCGTCCATTGCTTGTACTCCCGCCGCCTTTTTTATGAGCCATTTTCGTTTCCCTCCTCAGATGTGTGATTTCCATCTCGTATTTCAGTAATACGCAATCGGGTAAATCGCTGCCGGTGTCCAAGCTTCCGCTTATAGCCTTTGCGCCTTTTCGACTTGAAAACGACAATTTTTTTGTCCTTACCTTGTTGCACAACTTCGCCGATAACAGCGGCATTTTCGAGGTATGGCGTACCAACTTGTACGTTGCCGTTACCTTCACCTATAGCCAATATTTCTGATAGGGTCACTTCTTCACCGACAGGCGCATCTAACTTTTCAATGTCAATTAGCGTATCCACCTGAACACGATGCTGTTTCCCACCCGAGGCAAATACAGCATACATTTTTCTTTCTCCTTAAAAAATCTGTGTAGTGTTTGCGCCTCCGTTAAAGCCGGCGGGGACGCAAGTAAAGAGTATAACAAAAATTCTCGCAACAGTCAATGTTAATTCAGGTAAATCTCGCGATTAGAATCTTCTGGAAAGATTTGATAATCCTCGAGATGTATATCCGCATCCCCTTGTAACCGAACTTGTAGATTCATCGATTTTTCAAGTTGTCCTAATTTACTGGCTTTATCGTCAAGCAAATGGGATACGATCTGTTCATTTGCAACCACTCTCAAACTTCTCTTCCGCGATTTTCGATGGGCTTTCTTGATAGATCGCAGCAGATCAATCATAATTGTATCGGTTGAAAGGACTGAGCCGTGTCCATCACAATAAGGGCAAGACTCAGTGAGCACGGTTGCCAAGCTAGGTCGGGTCCGCTGCCGTGTCATCTCTACAAGCCCAAGTTCGGAGATATGCAACAGGTTCGTTCGTGCCCGATCTTTGTCTAACGCTTGCTGCAACAATTTATAGACCATTCGTCGATGTTCAGGATCATCCATATCAATAAAATCGATGACGATAATCCCGCCAAGGTCTCTCAGGCGAATCTGCCGTACTACTTCCTCAACAGCCTCTAGGTTTGCACTCAAGATGGTATTATCAGGATCTTTTTTCCCAACAAATTTCCCCGTATTGACATCAATAGAGACCATCGCCTCCGTTTGTTGAATAATGAGATGTCCACCACATTTGAGCCAGATTTTTTCACTCAATGCCTTTTTGAGTTCTTTATCAATACCGTAAGATTCAAAGATGGGGGTTGATTTGTTATAGAGCTTGACCTGTGAACGCAGTTCAGAGCCAGAAGATGAGAGATAGTCTATCGCTTCCTGATACTGCTCTTTGGAATCAATGACAACCTGTGTGACTTCACTTGTGAATGAATCTCGAATGACCCGGATAATGAAGCTGTGTTCCTTATGAACAAGACTAGGCGCAGGGATATCTTCAGCTCGTTTAACAATCCGCTTCCATTGTCCAACAAGATACTGAATCTCTGCGGCAAAGTCCGCTTCGCTCTTTCCTTCAGCGGAAGTCCGAATAATAAACCCACCTTCGACATCAGCACGTATTGCTTCGGCAATTTCGCGGAGACGCTGTCTTTCTTCTGCCGACTCGATTCGTCTAGAGACGCCAATGTTTGACGCAGTAGGTAGATAGACGACATAACGCCCAGGAAGTGTGACACAGGTGGTCACACGGGGTCCTTTTGTACCAATCGGCTCTTTTCCAACTTGTACTAGGATTTCTTGGTTTGGGTGAATCAGATCGCTGATGGAATAAGAATAGCCCCTTCCGGGCTTTGGTGAATCTGTTGAATTTCTATTCAGATCGAGTTTCGCAGAATCCTCGTTGGAGCGATCGTCATCCAGATCGCGAATGATATCTGAAATATGCAGAAAAGCGTGTCGTTCCAATCCAATGTCCACGAAGGCAATCTGCATGCCGGGCAGGACGTTTTCTACACGCCCTTTATAAGTATTATTAAGCGTATGCTCGTTATTTTTGCGTTCAATATCAATTTCGGTCAGAACGCCATCTTCAAGTACAGCACATCGCGTTTCATATTCATCGTCAGAAATAATCATCTCTTTTTGCATTGTCGCCTCCGGTCTGAAGTTCAAGAACTGGATCACAACACTCACAACCGATCTATCGATGGAGGCAGCGAACAAAACAATCAGGTTTGGGAAAAGTAATCTTTTACTCGATAATGGTAATCCGTATGCTTTTGCATTGCCCGGGAATATTGTCCAATATTGTCCAAGCGTCAGACCTACGATAGAAACAGTTTCACTTTTTTCTTTTTGTTGCTACTGTACTATCAGTATATTCGTGGCAATCTTTACCATGACTGCCTCCAACGGTGAAACGTGAAACATTTCTCCTATCACGCTTCAGACATCGTATCCAAATTCTTAAGTTATTGAGAAATATCGTAAGAACTTGAAAATTAAAAGATTAAACGGACATGTGCACTATCACTAAATGCGTGAGAAAACTTCATGTGAACAGGATAAACACCAAAAATACCAAGCCGTTAGAAGCAGAAAGTGTGTAGAGGCGTGGGGAGGAGATCCCCTACCCGTCTATTTTCTAACTTTGTGCATGCCCGCCCGAGACGGAAAATGCTGTTCCACGGAATTTCTCACAGGTTGTCTGTTAGTAGACCCTTCCGACCTGATTTACTTAGAACCTTAACTTTGTTCGCGCGGAGTCATTGTGACCACAGGTATAATCAATTCGCCTGTCGAGATGCCTCCATGTTGGAAACCACCCCGAAACTGGCGGGTATATTCATTGAATTGATTGGGGTAAACGAAGTAATAATCTTCTTTTGCAATAATGTAGTTTTTACTGGAGTTCTCAGCAGGTAATCGATACCGTCTTGGGTTATCAATATAAATGGCTTGATTTGTATCGCATCCTAAACTTGTGCCGACTTTGAAACGCAGACTTGTAGAGGTTTCGCGGTTTCCATACGCCCTCGATGGTCGATTACAGAGAACCGAACCGTGATCTGATGTGAGAACGACAATGGCATCCTGGTTCGAGATAATTTTTAAGATCTCAAATAGTGCCGAGTGAGCAAACCACGATTTCGTCAGAGATTGAAAGGCGGATTCATCCGGCGCAATCTGCTGCAGAATGTCCGACTGTGAACGCTGATGTGTCAGCATATCAATAAAATTAACGACTAAAGCAGATAAGCTGATCCGATTAAATGAAGAGACTTGGCGTATAAACTCATTACCACCTTTAGTATCGAAAACCTTAAAATACTTTAATCCCGGTTTAAGCCTGATCCCAGCACGTTGGAGTTGGAGTTGGAGGAGGTGCCTTTCATACCGGTTTGTGCTAGTTTCGTCCGGAGCGTCCTCCTGCCAGTACTGTGGAAATCGTTCTGCAATCTCCTGTGGAAACAGACCACTAAAGATTGCATTACGAGAGTAGAGGGTCGCACTCGGTAAAATTGAAAAATAGTAATCCCTATCAATATAGAAATAGGGTTGGAGCAAGGGTTCGATTGCTATCCAGTGATCGAGTCGCAGGCAATCAACGACGATCAAATACACTTGGCGTTCTTGGCGCAGATGAGGAATAACAAACTTATCAACGACATCAACAGACAGGATTGGCGAATCCTCACCTTGCAACCAGTCGAGATAATTTTCCTGTACATAATCGGAAAATAGAGCATTACACTCTTTTTTTTGCTCTAAATGTGTTTCTTCAAGCCCTGTTTGTGCCAAGCGATTAAACTCAAAATCCCATTGCAGCAATTTCAGATAGATTTCTATCCATTGCCGCCAGTCTGGACCTGTATCCTTGTTGGCACGGATTTGATTAAAGTCGTAGGTATAGTTGCGTGGCACCTGTGCTTCAATAATTTTGGTTTGATCGAGTACACGCTTCAAGGTTGAAGCGATCTGAGCAACGCCAATGGGCTTCACCAAAAAGTCACTTATCCGTTTTCCCAATGCCTCATTAATTAACCGATCATCGCTGCCTTGCGTGACCATAATCACCGGTAAGATCGGATTAATTTCACGGATCCGATCGAGCGTTGCCATACCATCCTGCCCCGGCATAACCTGATCAAGCAAAACGGCGTCGTAGTGGGATTCCTTGAGTAGCGAGATAGCATCGGTCCCATTGGAAACCGGTGTAACCTCGTAAGATTTCTCGCGCAGAAGGAGGATGTGGGGTTTCAGTGCATCAATCTCATCATCAACCCATAGGATTTTACGCGTTATGTTTTGGGCTAACACTTTGTCCCCCTTTTTTTTCCTTCTTAAACCTCATCCTTGTCAGTAGTTTCGATACTTGCCTATCTCCAACGCTTTCTACGGGCAATACAATCTCAAAGGCTGTTCCCTGTGAACTGGTTTCAATGAGTCGAATCTGTCCGTGATGGTAAGCTTCAATGATTCGTTTAACAAGCGTCAAACCGAGTCCCCATCCATGCTTCTTCGTTGTCATCCCCGGACGAAAGATTTTATTCCGGTTTTGCCGGGAAATCCCTTTCCCATTATCTTTGTACAAGATTACAACCTGATGTCCTCTCGGGTGGAGCCGTGGATCGATTTCGATGACACCATTTTCTTTATCTATCGCATCAAGTGAATTCCGAATCAAGTTTTCAAAAACCCACTGTAG
>JAKZSX010000264.1:0-20297 GCA_047517405.1 Candidatus Poribacteria bacterium
CGCTTTATTGGTGCGACCACCTATGGCGAAGCCGCGCCGCTAGCCGTGTTAAAAGATGGTCATTTCGACTGTGTACAGGTTGCCTATAACCTATTAGATCGTCAGTTTGAAGAACGGGTGTTGCCGTTGGCTGAAGAAAACAGTGTAGGGGTCGTTATCCGATCCGTCCTCTTGAAAGGCACGTTGACCTATCGCTACGCACATCTCCCCGAAGAACTCTGTGAACTGCGGACAGCGGTCAAGCGGGTAAATTCACTGTGCGGCGACCAAGATAGTAGTCTACCAGAATTGGCTTACCGTTTCGTACTCGCCCATCCCGCTGTTTCCACTGCGTTGGTGGGCACGGGCAGAGCACATGAGTTGCAGGAGATCGCGTCATTTGTAGGGTGTGATGCGCTTCCGCCAGAGCTACTCAACGACATTCGAGAGATCAACGTGAGCCCGGAACAGCTCAACCCGGGCAACTGGCCATTTCGCTAAAGAGGCGGGTTTATTTCTAACTTTGTAGAAAACGGGTATACGTTCACGTATAAAGAGGTGCAGTATGTATAACTCAGTCAAGGTTGCAGCGATTTCGATTAAGCCAAAGAAGTGGGATAAAGCCGTAAACGCTGACAAGATGGAGGCATTTTTTGTTGAAGCCGCTAAGGAACAACCACAGGTGATTCTGACGACGGAAGGGGTGCTTGAGGGCTATGTCGTCATGGAGGCCATTGAGAATAAGGAAACCGCGGAGCGCCTAATTGATATCGCCGAGCCGATTGATGGTCCCTACATTCGGCGCTTTCAGCAGCTTGCCAAAAAATTGGGGATTTGTCTCTGTTTCGGTTTCGCTGAACGCATCGCTGACGAGGCTTACAACTGCGCTGTGTTTATCGATCACAACGGCGAAATTTGTGGCAAATATCACAAAACACAACTCGCTGAAGGCGCCCACCCCTCTTGGAACTTTAACCGTATCGGCAAGACACTACGCGCTTTTGATACACCGATTGGTCGTGCCGGGGCTGTCATCTGCAATGACCGATGGAATCCGATGATCACGCGTACGCTCGTCCTAGATGGAGCGAGGCTCATCTTCATCCCCTCTTATGGATCGAAGAGTAAAGGGCAAAACGAGGCGGTGCTTGCGCGAGCACGGGAAAATGGGGTCCCAATCGTCGAAGCGAATGTCGGTATGAACCTCATCATCAGCAAGGGCGAAATTGTCACCTACAAGTGGGGGAACGACCAAATCTCAACGGCGGTTATCGACATCCCCGAACCTCCATCGCAACAGATGGCGCGCTGCGCCGAACAGGAATATCTGCAGCAGCAGGGACCAGAGATGGAGAAACGTTATCAAAAAACAATGGAACGGCTAACCCAGTGATCCAGCGAAACAGAACAGATTGGTCTATACAATCGGTTTTCTGAGGGCAGGGTCAATTTTGTGTTTGAATTAAAAGTGGAGGTATGCTATACTAGCGAATTGACGAAGTGACCTCGACACTGTCGAGTTGTATAATAGTGAGTACCTGGACATAATTTGATAGACTTCTGGGTGCCGAGGCAAAAGTGCGAATATCGAAATAGTTATGTCTAATTAATAAAACACACCCATCATGATTGATGGACGAACAAGGAGGCAAGATTCACCATGAAACAATTAAACCGAAGCTCATGGATAAGCAGTGCTGGACTGTTTGTATTAATCCTATTGGTTGGGGGATGTGCGGCGGGGGGGACATCACTAAGAAATCTTTCGCCCGTTGTACCGGCTGAAACCTTACCAGAAGACGTTATACTTGAGGGGGTTAGCCCTGACGCGTTTAGAACTAAAGCCAAAGGGCAAATACTCTCAGCAACTAAAGATAATGTTACGGTTCAGATTGCCTACTGGCGCCGTGCAGACCTTGATCGCAAGTATAATCGTGGAAATGCCTACTCTCCGTTCTATGAAACAGAGGCATTGCATCAAGGCGACAAAACAGATGTCTTTTATCTTAAAGTCACAAACAATGCCGAGACAGCCGTTGTCTATCGGATTAGGGGCACCCGACAAGTCCCCTGCGAGATAATCGATCAAGGGGATAACCGTTACGGGACATTAGATTACGATTCCCTAAAAGAACGTCTGACTTACATGTCTCGCGCGTCAGGGATATATGTTGCGAATGGGCTCAAAAAGGCGAGAGAGATCTTGATAGAAACACAGGTTCCAAATACGGAAAAGGGGGTACCCCCCGGGGGGAGTATCGAGGGTTTTCTCCCGTTCTATCAGATAAAGCACAATGCCGAAACATTAGTGGTTATCATTCCGATTGAGCTAAAACCGCCGGAAGACACCGCAACCCGTTATAAAAGACTAGTATTTGAATTCCCCTTCGTACACCATAAAGGAATTCGGCTGTCACAGCCGGCACCGCAACGATACTAATGATGAATAATAGGTACCAAGTGATGAGTGGCTTTTCCGGTTTCACTCATCACTTGGTACTTGTTATATCCCATCGTGCGCTGAACAGTCCTGTATTATCAACCCTCTACGATTTTGCAGGCCGGCAAGGAGTTTAAAAACTGTCTGCCGTAAAACTTGGTCTTAATGCGCGAGTCTAGGGCAACGAAAATTCCCGTGTCCGTTTTTGTGCGGATTAAACGTCCAAATCCTTGCTTGAATCGAATAATCGCTTCCGGCAAGCTAAACTCCATAAACGGATTCCCTCCCCGCTCTTCGATTTGCTTGACCCTTGCCTCTATCACCGGATGTGTGGGAACCTCAAAAGGCAGTTTGGTAATAATCACGCTACTGAGTGCTTCACCTCGAACGTCAACTCCCTCCCAAAAGCTGGAAGTTCCAAACAGAACAGAATTTATATTCTCCCTAAATTCCGTCAACATCGCACTGCGCGAAAGCCCGTCTCCTTGCTTGAGCACGTCAATCCCAAGCTGCTCAAGGTAAGGTTGGATTTGGTCATAAACCTCGTTCATCATCCGGTAGCTTGTAAATAGGACGAAGGCTTTGCCATGGGTTAGCTTGAGGTAATTCAGGATTTGCGTGGTAGCAGCCTGTGTGAATCTGCGATCTCGTGGATCTGGCATCCGCAAAGGGATATGAATCTCAACCTGTTCCTGATAGTTGAAGGGCGATCCGACAAGTAACTCACGACAGTGGGGGAGACCAACCCGTCCCCGAAAGTAGTCAAAATTCTGGTTGGTGGCCAATGTAGCACTGGTCATGATAATGCTGTCCAATTTTTCAAAGAGGTGGGTGTTCAATTCTTCACTCACGTTGATTGGAGTTGCATGCAACAGGATTCGATCAAATCGTCCACGTGTCGAGGTGTTGATCCAGTAGACGTAATCTGGCAGTGTGTGGCTAAGCATTAAATCTAAATCATTACGAAGTTCACCGCAGCGACGTAGATGGGCATCAATTTCTTGCTGATTATCGTCAGTGGTCGCGGTATCTTTCAGCGACTTTAATCGGTTCTGGAGCTCGCCCAAAGGGTCATCCAACACATTGCGCACGAAATCGGCTTGATTGACGGTTTGTGTGACCCCGTGTCCCCGATCTCTCACCCCTTGCCGCTCTAACCAACTCATAATCAAAGCAAACTGTTGGTTTGCTTCATCTCGTGCGTCCTCGACAAGCCGAATCGAACCCGTTGATTGGAATCGGATAAAAAGCCCTGCCTTCCCCTGCGGATTACACAGAGAATCCAAGAACCGCTTGACCCGTGTATTACTAAACTCAACACTTGTGTGTTCTGTCGCAGTTGCTTCGAGGTGATGAGCCTCATCAAGGATTAAGTATCTATATTCCGGCAATATGGCGGCATAAGGATTAGCTTTACGGAGTGCCCAATCTGCAAAAAGCAGGTGATGATTCACAATAATCAGGTCGGCTTCATTCACCTGAGCCCGCGCTTTGAAGTAGAAGCATGTCTCGTAGGTCGGACATCGCTGCCGTAGGCAATTATCCGTATCTGAAGCGACTTTATTCCAAATTTCAAACATTGGCTGCGGCTCAAGGTCCGCCTTACTTCCGTCTTCAGTGACGTTAACCCACTCCACAATGCGAGCAAGATCCTCTACCTCTGCCTTTGTATCAAACAGAGCCCGTTCATAAGTCAATAGACTGTCTAATCGACGACGCGAAAGATAGTTTCCGCGTCCTTTGCCGAGTGCAGCGGTGAAAGGTTGTGGGAGCACCTGTTGGAGAAATGGTATATCCTTGTAAATCAATTGCTCTTGCAGGTTAATAGTATTAGTCGAAATCACTACCGGCTCGTGGGTATCAAGCGCGAGATCAATTGCGGGCAGGAGGTAGGCAAAACTTTTACCGACACCCGTACCAGCTTCAACGACCAGGTGCTCATCGGACGACAGCGCACTGGCAACCGCTTCCGCCATTTCAAGTTGCTGCGGTCGAAACTCATAGCCTGTTAGTTGTTTCGCAATCAATCCATCGGGACCAAGGACTTCCTGCAAATTTGATAAACGTTTTTTCATCACTACCTTCCTACAAACCAAAATCCAGATACCTGAAACATTATAGGAGTTGTTTAATCGCTGTTCCCCAAAATACGCTCGGCGTGGAGCGGAAAATCGGTATTACGCTTCACTCTTGATTAATTTTAACCGTAACAGTTTCCGTTCCTTTTTCGGTATAGGCATTCTTGATTTCAATAAAGATTTCCGACTTACTGAGCGCGTTTGTCAACGCTTTATCGTAATCCGCCATATTTTTAATTCGCTGATTGTTGATTCCCACGATTAATGTTCCGAGCGCGACCCTTGCGCTGGGGGCAGGACCGCCGAGACGCACTTCTTCAACAATGACCCCCTCATCTTCAAGGCTCAAGTAGGTGTAACGCTCGAAGTCGTGGTCGGCTAGCTCACGGACAGCTATGCCCAATTTCGCCCAAGATTCCGAATCTGACTCCATTTCCAGCCCTGTGTAACGCCGTGGCATCCTGCCAATCGTTACGGAGAGTTTTTTGCGCGCTCCGCCGCGAATAATTGTAAATGCTGCCTCCTCACCAACCACCGACTCGGCAATAAGGAATATGAATTTACGAATCTCCCGCGTTTCTTGCCCGTTGTATTCGACAATGATATCCCCCACCTCCATCCCACCTTGTTTGGCAGGTGATGGACTAGAAAACCGAGTCACCCGAATCCCTTCAGCGTGTGGCGCCATAACAATTCCTAGCCATCCGCGTATCACCTGTCCGTTCGCAATGAGCTGATCGCTAACTTTCCTCACAAGGTTGATAGGAATAGCAAAACCGGCTCCGGCTTTGATTGCCTCTGTTCCTGGGGAATCGTCCGCGCGTCGAATCACAGAGTTGATGCCGATGACCTCCCCATGGATATTAAGCAAGGGTCCTCCACTATTTCCTCGATTGATCCATGCATCGGTCTGGATAAAATCTTGATAGCGGATCATAAATGCCGGTAACAGCGAACGTCCCTTACCACTGACAATCCCGGTGGTCACCGTATAATTAAGCCGGAATGGGTTACCGATTGCGATTGCAAACTGTCCGACTTTAACCCTATCTGAATCGGCAAAGGGAAGCACGGGCAGTTCGTCCTGTGCATCAATTTTTAACACGGCGATGTCTGTGTTTGGATCAACCCCAATCAATTGAGCGTCCTTGAACGCTCTACCGTCGAATAGGCGGACGGTAATCCGTTTGGCACCATTTACAACATGGTCATTGGTTAAAATATAACCATCTTTACGAAAAATAAAACCGGTTCCCTCCTGTCGGTCGGAACCTCGAGTGGGAACTCTGCGGTTTCTCACGTCCAATGCAATGACACCAACAACAGCAGGGTTACTCCGTTCGGCGATACCAACAAAGGCGTTTTCAATCGATTCTAATAATTGGACACCGGAGAGCGTAGCGTTAGGACTGTGGGCTGGATTGACGGGCTGGAGTTGAGCCTTGCTGCAAGCGAAAAACAGAAGAAACAGAGCAAAAGGCATAACAAAACTGAAGAAGCAACGGTTTCTCACGATATTTTCCTCTATCAAGTGCCGACGTTGACAGATTGGAACGATCCAATCAACGCCAAGCGTCCACGATTCCGTAGGCGTCGGAACAACGTAACAGAATCGGGATCTGTGAAGTTGTATTTGCGGGTGGACGATGGTGGAAAATCCAAACTTATGTTATTATACTGATGCTTGCTTCAATGTGTCAAGTATCAAGTCGTCATGGTCAAGTTTAGGAATTTACAAGGCAATCAAGGAATCTGGAGGGATGGTATGGCAATTTCAAATCTTTTTTCATTGGAAGGACAGGTAGCGTTGGTCACCGGGGCGAGTCGAGGCATTGGTAAAGGCATCGCAGTTGGCTTCGCCGGTGCCGGGGCGAATCTCGCACTGGTCGCAAGATCTCGGTCAAAACTCATTGAGGCTCAACAAGAGATACAGGCTATTGGCGTTCAAGCAAAAATCTTTCCTTGTGACCTGAGTCAAACAGGGGGCATTTCGGAGTTGGTTGCAGCGGTGAGTGCGTCTTATGGACGGATCGATATTCTGGTCAACAACGCCGGCACGACGCATCGTGATGATGCTGTCGATTTTCCCGAAGAACGATGGGATGATGTGGTGAAGGTTAACCTGAAGTCGGTGTGGCTGCTTTCCCAGCAGGTTGGACGGGGTATGATTCAGCGCGGCAGCGGAAAGATTATTAATATCGCATCACTGTTGAGTTTTTCCGGCGGTATCCGGGCGGCAGCGTATGCTGCAAGCAAAGGTGGTGTGGCGCAGCTGACGAAAGCACTTGCCAATGAATGGGCTTCAAAAGGTGTTAACGTAAACGCAATTGCGCCGGGATATATCAAAACCGATATGGCAAGTGCGCTCCTGAACGATCCGGTGCGAGCCGCAGAACTGATGAATCGAATCCCTGCCGGTCAATTTGGTACGCCTGACGATATTGCAGGCGCGGCAGTCTTTCTCGCATCTGAGGCGGCTTCATATATTCACGGACACATTCTGACTGTCGATGGGGGTTGGATGGCACGTTAAGAGGCACTTTGTTCTTGACAAATTTCAGCGATCATCGCGGCGTTCTCGCCGATCTGATCTCCGAACTTCTGATACATGCCGATGAGGAGGGCATCGGTGGGTTTGATGTGTTTCAACGCGAACGCAAACTCCTCTCTAATCTGTTCCTTCGATCCAACCGCTCGACCGGCGGCGAGTACCTTGAAGGCGATACACGGTTTGTCTGTTTTCTGAATCTGCTCACACATTTTGGGACGATGTTCACGCAGGTAGATCTCCCCCAAGGGCGGGTAGCCAAAGTTCTTCTCAAAGTCCTCTCTTCCCGCACGCAGGTTATAGAGGGCGGTCATGTAGTAATCCACGTCCCAATCTTCGTCCTCCGCGATGCTGATGAGCTTGGGGTCATGAACGGACAATCCGACCAAAACGCCGGTATCCCGAATTCGCTTAAGGATGTCTTTAAGCAGATCGAGTCTGTTTTCGCGGAGACAGCGATCGCCAATTCCACCACCGTGGGGTGCCATACCGATTGGATTATGGCGTGCAACCTCCGCAACACGGTGCGGTTCATCGTACCACTGCGATGTACTGAGGCATAGCCACTGGATTGTGCCGCCTTCCTCCCGGTAGCGAAGTAGATCGGAGAGCGAACGCTCCGTGATCGTGTTCTGCCACGTGTTGATCCCGACAGATTCGGCGCGTCTTAGCGTCGCCATCACCGGATCCGGTTCGTGCGCCTCCTGTTGATGCCGAGAAAGCAGTTGGTTAAAATGCGAGTAACCGTAGATTGGGTTGTCACCGATGATGAGCCGGCTCACCTGATACGGACCAAGTGGAACCTTTGGTAGGGCAGGAACAGTTGTGTCCATCGTTATGCCTCCTTTAGATTCTGAATATTAGTGGCATTATAAAGAACCCGATACCTCCTGTCAATAGTTTTCTGACTCCATGTTTCGTTTGACTTCCCAAACTCCGCTGTGATAGAATACCGACGATTTGTTTTAATCACTCCTCAGTCAGGAACACGGTAATGGGCCAGATTAGCATCGTTTTAATCGCAGGGTTGATTTTTCTGTTCTTTTTTGAACCCTCACGGGGAGCCGGAGAATTCAATCAACTGTTTACCCTAATCAGCACGGTTGCAGCGACCATTCTACCGCCGGCACTTGTTTACCTGCTTGGATCTTATACGACACGCGCATTGCCGACCGATCAGGACGCCCGGATGCGTCGATTGTATCTCATCAAACGATCTGCGATTATCTTTGAATGTCTCCTGCTGATCGGTTATATCTACAATGTATACCTGTTGAATCTGCCGCTGTTAATCGGCAAGGCGTTGCAGTGGGTTCCGCTAATTTACACACAGCACCTTGTGGGGATTGTCCCGCTGATCGCTGGACTGATGCTTATTCGCCTCGCGCTTTATGAAGTCGAGCAGCAGGTAACGCCACGTAACTGGAAAAGGGGAGAGTATCTCAGCGTTCATCTGAAATTTCTGCTACTGCCGGTATTGCCGCTATTTGTCTACATGTGCCTGCTGGATCTGATTGCACACCTCCCGTTCCTCGCCGATCACACATATTTGCCGATCGCGCTTATGGCGTTGCTCATTTTTTTAGCCTACACCTACGCACCTTTGCTATTAGGTTTCATTTGGCGGACGGTCCCGCTAGCGGACGTAAATCTAAGGAACAAACTCCACCGATTGGCTGCCCAAGACAAAATCAAATACAGAGACATTGTTATCTGGCAGACAGAGTCTGTTGCTAATGCGGCAGTGGCTGGAATTGCCCCATGGTCACGCAAGATTTTCCTGACAGAAGCCTTGCTAAAACACTTCCCCACCGATGAAATTGAAGCCATCGTGGCACACGAGTTTGGACATATCCGTTACAAGCACATTTTGACCTATCTGATGTTTTTGATTGCTTATTTTCTCAGCTATGCCATTTATTACATCTATATTGGGCAGACGCTTGAGTCGATTGTATCTACCTCTTCTCTCTTACCAGCAATTGGTTTGGTCTTTTTCGTTTTCTCATATTTTGTTATCATTTTCCGCGCCCTGTCGAGGCGTTTTGAGCATCAAGCGGATTTGTACGCCGTTACGCTGACAGGCAAGTCAGAGGCACTCCAACTCGCCTTGGTTCGACTCGCATACCTCAACTACATGCCTCGGTCTATTCAACGTCTGTTTGAGCTATTCCAGACTCATCCTTCGGTTGACCGGCGAATTAAATTTATTGAGCGTTTCAAGGGGGGCGATCCGTCTGCTTCACGCTATCAAAGCTATCTGCTTGAGGTCAAGCTGCTCCTTGTTTTGTTACCGGTACTCGCTTGTATCCTCTTCTTTAGCAATTTGTAGGGAACGCAGATCTGCGTTCCCTACTGGGTGACAACCGACCGAACCTTCTACGGATTTTGACCTTTGAAAGGTTCGACATTTCAAATCGTGGACTCCGGGGGCTTCACCGGAGGAAGACAAATGCAACAGCAACATAACCTTGTGGAAGAACTCAAAGACTTTTGCGCTACAGAACGAGAGCGCATTTATTCCCGCCACCGCTTTGGCATTGGCGGCAGGGAGGTCGTCGAAGAATATACTCGCCTTGCAGACAACGTAATCCAACGTATCTATCAATCTGCGATCAAAGCAGATAACGGCACCCTCAGATTGCCCGAAGATGCCCCTATAGCCATCCTCGCATTGGGTGGTTACGGACGGGAGGCACTGAATCCTTATTCAGACATTGACATCATGTTAGTCTATAATCCTTCGGAGCTGAACGTGAGTCAAGTAGGACCTTTTGCCAACCAGTTGATCACGACGCTCTGGGACATCGGTTTTGAGGTTGGGCATAGCTGCCGATCGCTCAAAGAGTGTGTCCGCGCAACCTACGACGACATTTTCTCCAAAACCTCAATGCTTGAAGCGAGATACATCGTCGGTGCAAGATCGGTGTATCGCCAATTTCAGAAATTGACCTCCAAACACTTTTTCAGGAAGCAGGTGGGAAAGTTCATAGCGAAAACGATTGAGGAATGGAACACCCGACATGAATCTTACGGTGCAACGATTTACCTGCAAGAACCGAACATCAAGGAGAGTGCCGGTGGATTGCGGGACTTCCATACGGGCATCTGGGTTGCGGCGGTTCGTTTTGGAGTTAAAGACCTTGAAGAGCTCCAAAGGCGAGGGGTTATCCCCGAAACAATAGCGACATCGTGTGAGGAGTCACTCAATTTTCTGTGGCAATTGCGTAATGAACTTCATTATGTGAATCGAAGAAGAAGCGATCAGCTAGTCCTAGATGTGCAAGAAACTATCGCTAAAAATCTCGGATACGAGGATAACGGGCACACCCTCGCAGAGACAACGATGATGCGGGATTACTATCTACACGCAGAGCATCTCTTTGAATTTGCGAAGTTGATTATAGATCGAGTGAAGCACCAATCCTCCCCACTACATCGCTGGCTTGACCGATGGCAGACCAAAGTACTGCCCGATGGATTCGCGGTTGTAAGGGACGAAATCGATTTTCAGGATGGGCACTCCGATTTCAGGAAGGATCCAATACGGATAATGAAGGTATTTGCACACCGCCAGCGACTCGGGAATCGAATTAGTGCGGATGTGCGTCATCAAATCGCCGCAAATCTTCATCTTATTGATGAAAAATTCCAATGTTCGCCTGAAGTTGCCGAATGCTTTCTGTCGATTCTTCGCTATCCGCAGGCAGTTGCTGAAGTGTTACGTCGGATGCATCGTTGGCAGGTGCTGGATCACTATTTACCTGAGTTTGGTAAAATAAGATCACTGGTACGATCAGATCTGCCGCATCAATACACCGTCGATGAACATACCTTGTATGCGATTGAAAATCTCGAAGAAGCGACGCTGGCGCAGTTGAAGGATGGGCAGGCTTTTCTCGATATTCTCAAAGAGGTCGAGAAACCCGAATTGCTGCGGCTGGCAATCTTATTACACGATGTCGGAAAAGGGGTCGAGGGACCTGGAGGACATGATGAGCGTGGGTTTGAAATGGCAAAAACTGCCTTGGAACGCATGGGGTTGGATAGCGTCGATAAAGCGGTGGTGCTATTTCTAATTTTGAGGCATTTGGATATGGTCCACACCGCTCAACGGCGAGACCTCGATGACCCGAAAGTCATTGAACGCTTTGCAGAGTTGGTGCAGGATGAGCAGCATCTGAAGATGCTGTATCTCTTGACTTTTGCAGACATGCGCGCGGTGAGCCCAGAAATCTGGAATCAGTGGAACGCGATTCTACTTTGGCAACTCTATGAACGAACGCTTGAGCTTCTGCAAGGTAAGATGGAGTTCTTAAAGGTAGAAGAACTGCAAGCACGTGTTACTCAACTGATTGGCGAAGCAGTCGGAAAGGCTGCAATTACCCAACACTTTGAAACAACCCCTGACCAAGAACTGATTTCGCAGGCACCCGACCTAATTAGCAAACAGATTCAACTCGTTGAGAAGCTAGGAGATCGCCTGATCGCTGTGTCCCATTTTGCCGAGAATCAGAGTTATACGCAAATCGGAATCTGTACCCGCAATGCGCGTGGGATTTTTCGTCAGATTACAGGTGTATTCACGGTTGAGAATATTAATATACTGAGGGCTATGATTAACACACGCAGCGATGGAATTGTGATCGATGTTTTGAACGTGACAGATAGACAGACGGGCAAGGGTCCAATCGCGGACCGGTATCACCAAATTGAGGGAACGCTAACAGCCGTCTGGAATGGGGAAGTTGATGTAGAAACTGTTCTGCAGGAACAAAGTGAATTGAATCTGCCTCCTCACCGGCAACGGCGTTATATTCAGCCAAGGATCCGAATTGACAATGAAGGGTCAGACCGTGCAACGATTATTGACATCCGCTTCCACGATCAGGTGGGTCTGCTCTACACAATCTCAGATGCCTTCTATAAACTGGGATTGGATATCCGGCTCGCCAAGATTACGACTGAGGCATTTATCGGAGAGGATTCATTCTACGTGACCGATACAAATGGGGCAAAGATTACAGATTCGACCCGACTGAAAAAGATTCAGGAGGCATTGGCACAATTGGAAATTTTTAAGCCGCCATCTGGCAATGGGGGCTAGGCGGAACACAGTTTATACAGCACTACGAAAAAAGCACACATTTTCCACGCAAAAACGGCGGTATAGGCCGTCAGGAGTGTAGTGATAGCTCTAAAAAAGGGTTTGAACGCCTGAGATTTGTCGATTTTTTCGGTATCATAATACGAATGTATGCGGAGCCTCAAGCTCCTCATCATCGGCCCCATTTTCACGCTTATTACCAAGATGACGTTGGTGTATATGCCATTGACACGATTGAATTGATTGCTGGTCAACTTCCCAGACGACAGCACCGTTTGGTAGAGGCTTGGGCAGAGTTGCATCAGAGAGAATTGCTGGCAGATTGGGAACGATTACAATCGGGTCAAATACCATTCAAAATCGATCCGCTTCAATAAAGGAAGGCAGCATGAGTCATCCAATATATCGCGTGGTTTTTTTTGAAATACAGGCACCTTACACAATTCGAGTCTGTTTTGATGACGACACGGAACAGGTTATAGACTTCCAAGCCACATTAGAAGGCGAATTATTCGGTCCACTCCGCGACGGTGCCTTGTTCAATCAAGTTCAGATTGATCCAGAGGTCCATACATTGGTATGGCCAAATGGGGCTGATTTTGATCCAGCAACCTTACATGATTGGCCTGAGCATTTGCCTGAACTTAAGAGAATGACCAAGCACTGGTCTCTTGCAGGGACAGCCGAATAACATATTCTTGAGAGTGCTGTAGCCGATAACAGCGGTTTACGCTGCGGGTGGCGAGCACTCTCAGTCCCGTGTTCAAGCAGTTCTAATTGCTGTTTAGCAAAAATGGTGACGGATAAAGGGCCATGCCCCCGCTTTGTAGTAGCGGTGCCCGCCCTCGCCGATATGGAGTTGGCAGTTTTCTGGCACACCGGCGACCGCATAGATTCGCTTCAGACGTTCAAAAGCGGATTTGACGTGCTCAATCGGAAAGATGGGATCATCCTTCCCAGCAATTGCGGAG
The DNA here is from genome assembly GCA_047517405.1 of Candidatus Poribacteria bacterium. GTDB lineage: Bacteria > Poribacteria > WGA-4E > WGA-4E > PCPOR2b > PCPOR2b. The sequence goes on from JAKZSX010000264.1 coordinate 13,124, forward strand.
AACGGTCGCGGGGCAATTAACCCAGCGACATCGTACATCTCTCCCAACCGCATTATACCTGGCACATAGTTACAATCGCAATGATGGATGGAGCCAATGCTCCCTTGAAAGGTGCAGAAATAGCTGCTAGGGACAGCGACCGAGATGCGGGGTTCACAAGCGGCGGCAAATAGGGAAACAGTTCCACCACCGGAATTTCCTGTAATCGCAATCCGTTGTTCCGCCACGTTTAGATGGGCTAGCGCCCAATCAATTAGACGGGAAATGTCCCAAACGCGCTCTCCGATGGGCGTGCGTCCCACCAACAGACTGTGCATCAACTCGATGCGGCACGAAGATGTTTTGTTACTTTTCTTATCCGGCTCGGTGCGTGTCTCGCCAAAGGCGCGGACGGTTGGCGCAATCGCCAAATACCCCTCTTCCACCGCTTGACGGGCAATGTCCCGCTCCCCCTCCAGCATCGACTTCTCTTCGTCTTCGCTGTGGGCAATCCCGACATAGATGTGCGGGTGATTGTGACCGTGCGGTGTGAGCACCAACGGTAAGGGTCCACTCTGCGTTTTGGGACGCAGGAGGTAAAAGGGGAGGGGTACGGTCGGCTCGACCCACAGATGCCACCGTTCTCGAATATGCGTTCCCATGTCTTCGGATTGAAGCATCTCCGCGCTCGATTGATGCCGCTGCAAGTCCGACTCCATCTTGTCCAATCCAAGAGCCTGACACAGGCGTGGTCGGAAGGCTTCGCGCCAGGCAAGCCATTTCTCCTGCAATGACGCTCGAAACGCAAACTCCCTTGGTACAGACGCATACAGCTGCTCGAAATGGCTAACAGAATCGTACATAGAATCGCTCCCTTCGTGAAGCATGAGGTATGGAAACTTTCACGGCTTCACGTTCCAAATCTGACGGTGCTCTATTTTTCTGCGAATTAGTGACGCATCACAACGTTAAAGAAATCAATGTTATCCATTACGCTAGAGATGGATGCTGCATTGGGTCCCCAAGCGTATACAGGGATGTTTGTTGTTGTATGACCGCCGGTGGACCAAGAAACGGTTGGGAAATTGCCCATGCCGTTGTTTTCAAGGACTTTCAAGCCGCCGGTTTCATGGTCGGCGGTGACAATGATGAGGGTGTCTGCCCGTCCCTTCGCCCAGTTAATTGCAACTTTCACTGTTTTAGCAAATTCAAGCGTCTCGAAAACGTTGCGCTCAATGTCATTAGAGTGTCCAGCGTGATCGATCCTGCCCCCCTCAATCATAAGAAAAAAGCCGGTTGGATTCTTGGCTAATACCTTCAGTGTGGTTGCAGCCATTTCCGATAGGTGAGGCAAACTCCCAAGTCCATCGAATTCATACGGTAGATTTGTGTCGCCAAACTGACCGGACACCCACGAGACTTTCTCCGTGTCCAGAGAGAGGAGTTCGTCCCGATCCGTAACAACCGTGTAACCCGCTGCTTCTGCTGCCGCATCGGTCATCCCATTGCCGCCACCGCCGAGCAAGACATTCGGACGGGTCTGATTCAGGTAGCCTTCGGCAATCTCCGCCAAATTGCCGCGTCGAGGTTCATGAGCACCGAAGGCGGCTGGTGTAGCGTGAGTAATGAAGGTTGTGGAGATCAATCCTGTGCCCTTGCCTTGGTCCTTGAAACACTCCAAGAGTGTATATAATTCGCTGCCGTCACCCGGCAAAGCGGTGCTGATGACGCCGTTATTGACTTTGAAACCGGTTGCCATGGCAGTTGCAGCTGCCGCTGAGTCGGTCGTCGGGGAATCGGCTGAGTGCGTTGTCACCTCGCCTTGATAGGGAAATCCTTCAAATGAGAGCCCCCCAACCTCGCCGTAGGCGTACATGCCAGCTGCTTTGACTTTTTCGAATCCCATCCCGTCGCCGATGCAGAAGATAACGTTTGTCGGTGAAGTCACTGTTTTGTTCATCAACTTTCCTTTCAAGTCATTTCTAGACTACGTCGTTCAGACGCGAGCAACTCCCCTAGTCCTTCTATCTTGTTTTTTCCACCCACACATTTATTCTAACTCAAGTTGCTAGGGTATGTTGACATTTTGCTGTCGACAATTCGGCAAACGATTGGGTAATCCGCAGAAGTCCGAAGCCGTCCCAAGTACATCAGGGGAGGTCAATTTGTAAGTTATCCACAATAACCTAACAAAATCTAACAGAATCTAACACTTTTTACAATACTCGTGTCGGTTTTGGATCATCAACCGACGGTAGGGCAACTACCAGGGTTGCCCCTACTAAGGGACCGAATGTAGGGGCAGGTTTTGTGCCTGTCCAAAATACTCTCGGAACGGAGCTGAGTTCAATTTATCAAATGTCAACAGAACCTAGCAACTTCGGTTATTCCACCAACCGATTAGGGTTATCCATCACTTTCTCAAATGCTTCGACATACAACTTCATCAAGTCGAGGTCATTCGGAGGGTTCACGTCGAAGATGTAGAAATGGGAATCAATGAACGCGGTGGCATTGGGATAATCCTCTTTCTGATACTCCACCGGCTGAGCATGACCGCAGGTCCATGGGCATCCTTTTCCGTAACCGATCTGGGCTTGAAAGATTTCCTGCGCCGGCACCGGTCTCCTTTGCCACTGTCCCACATGCAGCCCTTCGGCGGCTAAGGCTTCTTGAACCTTTTCGCGGAAAACTATCGGCGAGACAGACAACCCCAATTCCTCTGGTTTGACACCAACCACATAGTTATAGTAGACAGGTTCGCACTGGGACGGAACATACGGCGTTTCGACGCCTCTGATTTTGGAGAGGTGTTCCGTGAGAAAGTTACAATTCTGAATGCGTAAGGCGTTATTTGCATCTAGCCTTTTTAGTTGGCTGCGGATGAATGCTTGACCGAATACATCGCCGCGATACATCCACCCCAACCCGTAGGCGTTGTACTCCTGGTCCTGCCGCTCTCTACCCGGCACAACCAATTCACCGAAGTACTGAAGCAGCGCAGCTTGTTTGTGATAATCCTCATCATCGGTAACGAATAGACCACCCTCACTCCCCGTCGTCAGCGTCTTAGACATCTGCGTGCTAAATCCGGCGACATCTCCCATCGCACCGCACGGCACGCCCTTATACCTTGAGCCGTGTGCCTGTGCAGCATCCTCGATAACTTTGAGACTGTGTTGTCCGGCAACCGCAAGGATAGCGTCCATATCCGCCGGCATCCCGTGAATATGAACAGCTATAACCGCTTTTGTCCGTTCTGAGAGCTTGGCTTCAATCTGCGCGGGGTCAATACAGAATGTCTTGGGATCAACGTCAACGAAGATTGGGATGGCGTTGTGATGGAGGACAGCCGCTGCCGTTGCCCAGAACGTAAAGGCAGGGACGATGACCTCGTCGCCCGGCTCGATTCCCAAAGCAGCGATACACATATGGAGCGCAGCGGTGCCGCTGTTGGCAGGGATACAATACTTTCGTCCCACGTATGATGCCCACTCTTGGGACAATGCCTCGGACTGAATCTTACGTTGTTCGTTAATGCTGTCGCCGGATAACACCTCCATCACCGCCTGCCGATCGGCGTCGGTAATATGGGGCCAAGGTTTAATCGTCCCTGCTGGGACTGTCGGTTTTCCGCCGTGGATTGCGAGTTGTTCTGACACGAGTTACCCTTTCTTTTAGTTTGTTATGCTATACATCTAGCACCCCACTGGGACCGATGAGGCAAACGTCTACAACGACTTATTGCATTGGAATAATACCGCAAGAATGTTACGAGGAGTTTTCGCTTTCTTGCCTTTTCTGTGGTAATGAGAGAGGGTAGAGATTAACAGACCAATTACGCTGCTACAACATCGCGCAGCCCTTCCCACTCCAACCAGATATTGGTCATCGCTTCCGGACGATAGTCGGGATGCTCGACATGGCGCAAGCGAAAGAAGATTGCGTATCGCGTGTGCGGCGAGACATTCGGTGCCGCAGTATGTGCAATCTGGTAGTGTGCTAGAATCACATCGCCGGGCTCCCCGGTGATTTGATGTGGCTCCGGTAATTCGACCGGCGGCATCCCCTCAAGGAGCGATTCAGGACCGTATTCCTGAAAATACTTCTCGTAGACGTGGTGTGTCCCGGGCCATACGGTGAAATTGCCGGCATACGGATGCGGCACGTGGCTGAGGTACACCCCCACCAGCATTGTAAAGTTTCGGATCACGCCTTGGGGAACGCCGTTATTTGGTGAGTGCATTCCATCGAGATGTCCGCCCGGCTTCGGCGGTGGATCTTGTGTGCTTGGAAACCGGAGCGCAATCTGTCCTCCGGTTGAGCGATTAATTCTTCCATCCCCAATAGCGGACTCCGCTAACTCCCACGCGGGTGTTTGGTTCAACAGGTTTGTGATGACAGGTGTCCCCTGGAGTTCTGGACAGTATGATCTAGATCGGAAAGTTGTCATGTCATCCATGTTCATCCCCTGACCAACAGAGCTATTGATTGCCCGAAGGGCTTCGTCCACCATCACTTGTGGCACAACACCAGGCACCTTGACAAATCCGTTCTTGAAAATCTCCTGTTTTTGTGCGTAAGTAAGTTCCATAAGCTGTCGTTACTCCTCCTCGTCAAAAAATTTGGATGGTTCCCCAAATGAAAAGTATGCCACGCCAATATACGAAAGTCAACTCCAAAAAGACATCAACCAGGATCCGAACGATAAATTCGGAAAAAAACCTTGACAAATCGGAGGGAATCTATTACAATAGGGCTTGCTAAATTCACTGAAATTCAATGCCTGCTTGCCGCGGGCGAGTGGTGGAATGGCAGACACAATGGACTTAAAATCCATCGCCCGTAAATGGGTGTGAGGGTTCAAATCCCTCCTCGCCCACATTTCCTCCCTAATCTTGGCGCAGGGTAGAGCAGTCTGGTAGCTCGTCGGGCTCATAACCCGGAGGACGGGGGTTCAAATCCCTCCCCTGCAACCATTTGGTCCCATTGGAGGCAGGAAAGCCCACGGGAAATGTGCTTGTTAAAGCGCATTTCCCTTTTTTCTTATGCCGGTGTAGCTCAGTGGTAGAGCACACGACTCATAATCGTGCTGTCTGGAGTTCAACTCTCCACACCGGCACTCACAAACCATCATTTAGCCGCCTAGTGCGGCTTTTTTTATTTCGCTCACGTTAAGAAATAGCGCAAAGAAACCGTACGGGCGGGGTAACCCCGCCCGTACTTCCGAAAAAACTCGGTTTCTCTGAGCTGCTCGCCTTTCTTTTCATTTGAGATTCTGTCATGGCTGCCGGCTTTGTGCAACGCACCCACCGTTTTATCACCCAACATCAGATGATTCAACCAAAAGAAACAGTGCTTGTCGGTGTTTCTGGTGGTGTTGATTCACTTGCCTTGCTTTACGCTTTGCACGCACTAGGGCATCAACTCGATTGTCAGCTCCATGTTGCTCATCTCGATCACGGTTTTCGCGAGGATTCAGCCGCGGATGCAGCGTATGTCGCAAAGCAGGCGGATCGCTTAGGCATCCCAATTTCAAGCAGCAGAGTTGATGTGCCCAAACTGATGCAGGCAGAGAAACTCTCCGCTGAAGTGGCAGCGCGATGTGTGCGATACCAGTTCTACGAATGTGTCTCCGAGCGGATTGGAGCGACGAAGATTGCGTTGGGACATCACCGTGATGATCAGGCGGAAACCGTCTTGATGAACCTGCTACGCGGTGCGGGTGCCGCCGGGCTAAAAGGGATACTTCCGGTGAGGGAAGGAAAGTTTATCCGTCCCTTGCTCGCCTTTTCACGCAAGGAGATTGAGGATTTTGTGGCGCAGCTTGGATTACAGCCCCGCCGAGACGCTACAAATTATCAACTCAACCATCTCCGCAATCGGATCCGCTTAGAACTCATCCCCACTTTAGAGCGCACTTACAACGCTAATCTCCAGGACACCTTGAATCAGACAGCCGAACTGTTACGCGCTGAATCGGATTATCTGGATGCTCGCGCTCATGACGCGTTTCAAGCGTGTCGGATAGAATCGGGCACGCCGGGTCCCGTTGTTTTGGATCGCGATTTATTTCGACAATACCATCTGGCTTTGCGTCGGCGAATCTTGCGGTTGGCTATCGCGGAAATTTTAGGAGAGGTCAGAGATCTTTATTTCAATCATTTTAAATCGATGTTAAATTTGATTGATGGGGAAGTGCCAAATCGCACTTTGCATTTGCCCAATGGGGGAGAGTTGCGGCGGGCATACAACCGTATCCTTATCCAGAAATCGACAAGTAGCCATGCTCCATTTGAATATGAGGTTGCGGTACCGGGGCACACCCCACTTCCGCGATTAGATACGGAGATAGTCGCCACCGTTGTAGAAAACCCAATGAACTGTGCGGTGACCGATAAATTTCCTGATGGCAAATTTCAAGCGGTGTTTGATTTAGATCTGCTTCAACTTCCGCTGAAGCTTCGACAGCGGCGAGACGGCGACCGGTTTCATCCGTTTGGAATGCGGGGCACAAAGAAGTTGAAGGATTTCTTAATTGATGCTAAGATTCCTCGACAGGAACGGGGACGGGTCCCGGTGCTGATGGATAGAGATGAGATTATTTGGGTCGTTGGCTATCGGACGAGTGAACCGTTCAAAATTCGGGCTGAGACGAAGCGTCGGCTATATTTGAGTTACTTACCTTCTACTGAAATTGATGAAAATCGAAATTGAATCCATTCTAATCTCTGAGGCGCAGATTCAAGAGCGTGTCCGCGAATTGGGTCAACAGATCTCCGAAGATTACTCCAATCGTGAGCCGGTGCTCGTTTGCGTTCTCAAAGGTGCCGCCCTATTCTTCGCAGATCTGTTCCGCGCGCTCTCAATTCCTGTACGCTGCGAGTTTATCCAACTTGCAAGCTATGACGATAGAACGGAGTCGTCAGGACATGTTCGGATAGTTCAGGGATTAAACGGAAACCTTCGCAACGCGGACGTGGTTGTTGTGGAGGATATCGTTGACACAGGACGGACCTTGAATGTCCTCATGAAGGAGATCCAAGCGTTAGAACCTGCAAGCGTGAAAGTGTGCAGTCTCTTAGACAAGCCGACACGGAGAGTAGTCGCAACGACGATCGATTATGTCGGTTTTGAGATTCCTGACACGTTTGCGGTTGGATACGGCTTGGACTACGCGCAGAAGTACCGGAAC
>JAKZSX010000265.1:0-3799 GCA_047517405.1 Candidatus Poribacteria bacterium
AGCCGTGCTGCCTATTGGGACGGGCGCAACCAGCTCGGTGAGTCCGTTGCCAGTGGTCTCTATTTTTACACGCTGACTGCGGACGAATTCACGGCGACACGGCGGATGATGATTCTAAAATAGTAGTAGGCATACTCCGTATGCCGTAACCTCTTGAAATGATTAACATCTGTCCGCCAATCTGTGCTAAATCATTCGTGAAGATTTGCGGAGATTTGCGGATGTTCTACTTTGGGAGAAAACAGAAACAATGGAACCTATCAAACTGGGTTATGTAGGCTGCGGCTTCATGGCGCAGAAGGTGCACATCCCGAACTTCACCAGCCTTCCGAACTGCGAGCTCATCGGATTAGCGGAGGTGCGTCCTGAGCTCGGTCATAAAGTGCAGCAGCGATGGGAAATCCCTCGTCTCTATACCGATCACACCGAACTGGCAGCTGACCCCGAAATCGAAGCGGTCGCTGTGTCCGCCGACTTTGCCTTGCAAGGGGAGATTGCGAAAGACCTCCTTAGCGCCGGGAAGCAGGTCTTTATGGAAAAACCGATGGCGGTCTCAGTCGAGCAGGCGGAGTCGATTGTCGCAGCTGGGAAAGCCGCCGGTAAAAAGCTGATGGTCGGCTACATGAAGCGGTATGACGCCGGCAACGAGTTGGTCAGGTCTAAGGTAGATCAGTTTCGGGAGACAGGTGAATTGGGAGGGATGACCTACGTGCGGAATCACGGTTTCTGCGGGGAGTGGATCTGTAACCTCGATACACCGATGGTGACGAGCGACGTCCCGAAGCCGGACGCACCCGCACAGACGCCTGAATGGCTGCCATCAGAATGGGTGCGCCCCTACTTGAGCTATTTGCAGCAATATACCCACAACATCAACCTACTGCGCTGGTTCCTAGATGCCGGTGATCAGGTGCAAGTCAAACACGTCGATCTCGACGATAACGGTTACAGCGGAATCGTCATCTTCGACATGGCGGGTGTGCGCGTAATCCTCGAAACGGGCAGAGTTTCACACTATCGGTGGGATGAGCATACGCAGATCTACTTTGAAGACGGTTGGGTTCATACATGGGCACCGCCGCTCTTGCTGAAAAACACCCCCGCCGAGGTGGAGATCTACCGGGCTGGCGAGACGCAGGAGATTTCACGTCCTATCCCGCAACCGCACTGGACATGGGCGTATCGACGGGAAGCGGAATATTTCATCGAAAATGTTCGGAACGACACACCGTTCAGATCCTCCGGCGAAGATACCTTGACCGATGTGCGATTGTTTGAAGATATCTATCGGATGTTTCTGGACCAACGTCGGGGATGAATATAATTGAGGAGAAAGGAGAGCGTTATGTCATCTTATGTGACGGTTACAAAAACATCAAAGATTCGGAAGGGACGGGGCAAAGCGTTCACCGTCAACGGGAAACGGATTGCGGTTTTCAATGTTGACGACGAGAATTTCTACGCGCTGGACAATGCCTGTGCCCATGCGTTGGGTCCGCTTGGCAGAGGACGGGTCAGGAATGGGGCGGTCATCTGCCCAGTTCACAGTTACGCGTACGATGTTACAGATGGGAGCTGTCTTACGGATGCGCGACTCCGCGTTAGATCCTACGAAGTGGTCGTTGAGGACGATGAGATTAAGGTCAAGTGTTAAGATCGTCCTCCTCTGAAGGTTCTACGGGTGCGGTATCTGGCTGGTTTTCAAGCTGGCGATTGAGCCGGGTGATGTAACGCAGTGTCGTCGAAAAGATCATGTCCAACGTGGCGATGTCTCGTTCTTCTAACCGGGTCCGCGAAAACACACGCCGCAACGATTTCAAATAGGTCTCCCAATCGTGATTGTAAGGCGTAACACCAATCCCTTGCAATAGGGCTGTGATGCGTCCATAAAACGCCTCAATCTCGTTGACTTCGGCGTGTTCCAACTCCGTTGGCGGGAGGTCACCTGTGCTGGCGAGAAAAACTTCGTATGCGAAGATTTGCACTGCCTGCGCCAAATTCAAAGAGGGATTTTTCGATGCCATTGGGACGCTCGCTATCAACTGGCAGCAACTGATTTGGGAGGTAGATAATCCGAAATCCTCGCGCCCAAATAGTAGCGCGACCTGTTGCTGCTGCGAAATAGAAGCAATCTCTTGGGCGGCTTCTCTTGCTGAGACAGAGGGCGACAGCCTTGGGGCCCGTCGCCGATGGGTGGTGCCAACGAGGAACTGAATCCCTTCGAGGGCATCCTCCAGCGTCTCTACGACGCAGCAGTTCTCAATAACATCCGTTGCGCCGTGTGCCATATACCATGTCGGCTTGGCTTCAAGAAACGGAACAGGGTTAACGAGGTATAGTTGGGAGAGCCCCATCCCTTTTAACGCACGCGCAGCAGATCCGATGTTGCCCGGTTCACGTGGCTCGAACAGGATCACCCGAATGTTCTCCAGATTTGTTGGCACATCAACCCGTATCGCTCGCTGCCGTCCAATGGGTTCCACAGTAGAGGTTGTTTCGTCCGTATCGTTCTGATATTTTGTCATTGCAGACCTTTTCGTCGGTGTGCTGCTATTCTGAGCGGATGCCGTAGTAGTTTGCGTAAAATTGTTCGCTCTCTCGACGCAACCATTCCTGATCGGCGGCTTGAGCCCCGAAGCGTTGGTGCGAAAAAATGGTTAAATCTTCGCCGGGATCTCCATCGATTACCCACTTCGCCAGCCATCGGCCAACTGCTGCGGAACCGGCAATACCCAAAGCGGCGCACCCGGTGGCTAAGTAGAGTCGATCGACATCCGGCACAGGACCAATAAGATAGGCACCGTCGGGCGCGAATGTGGTCATACCACGCCGATACTCGGCGATTTCAAGGCCTTTCAGGATCGGGAAGGTTGGGGCAAGCCGTCTTTGTGCTTCTGCCATCACCTCCACAGGCGGTTCGATATCCCCTGTCCTGAAGTGGGCGGGCATCGCTTCTAAATCAATGCTGACCGGCGTTGGTTCAAAGAACCCGTAGAGATAGCCCCCTTTGTCAGGTCTCAGATAGCAGCTGACGTCGGTGACGCGCACGGCTGGGTGATGGTCGGAGATTCCGGGGGTCGGCACCGTGCGGACACGTTGATGGCGAATCGGTTGCACCGCTGCCGTCGCGCCGACTTCCTTGGCGAGCCCAGCACCCCACGGTCCAGCGGTAATGACGACGTGATTTGACCCAATAAAACCGTTTGCCGTCTCTACTCCAAGGATCTCTCCATCGCGCTGCCGAAAGCCTGTTACGGGCGTATTCAATTGGATTTGAACCCCCAGATCTTTCGCTGCGGCAGCATAAGCGCGAGCGCACCGCTGGGGATCGACATATCCGTCATTGGGGACGAAATATCCGCCCTCAATCTTGGTTACATCCAACGCAGGCGCGAGACGAGCCATCTCCGCGTGGGAAACAAAGTCCGCCTCGATTCCGTTTAGGTGAGACCGTTCAATTTGACGTGCGTAGGCTTCCATCCGTTCTGGCGTGAGTGCAACCATCAAGCTCCCAGTCTGGCGCAGACCGGCATCATGACCGGTCTCCTTTGGAAACTGAGAGAACAGTTCCAGCGCGTATCGGATTGCATGCAACATAGTAACCGACGGACGAATTTGACCGACGAGTCCCGCAGCTTGGGGCGTCGTCTCCACCGCGATTTCCGCATTGCGTTCTAGAACGAGAATGTCCTTTTGTCCAAACTTTGCTAAATGATAGGCGGTACTCAGTCCCCAAATACCACCGCCGACGATTAAAATTTCTGCTTGTTGTGCCATTTTCTTTCCTCAAATGTGAAGC
>JAKZSX010000266.1:0-8723 GCA_047517405.1 Candidatus Poribacteria bacterium
TTCGGCTCTCGTGGCAAAAGTTGCAGCGGTTGAACAATCTGCCGACGCTCAGGGGTCAAGCGCTCCAACAGCTCCGGTGAGGGTTGATAACCGTATCGGAAATTACCCCAAGACGGTCCGTAGCGATAGACGATAGTGCGACGGATACCAGGATTCACCCGTTTCGCTGAACCATGTGCGGCACCATCTACGAAAAGCAGCGCATCGCCGGCTTTCATGTCGATCTCAACAGCCCCTTCAATCCCTTCAACTGTCGCTCCCACTGCCATCCTGTGTTTATCGGAGTGCGGGTGTCTGAAGTTGGATTTGTGACTGCCGGGAATAATCATCGTGCCACCATCGCCGGGACCAAAGTCCGTCAGCGCGATGAGGATGTCGATTTGTCCGCACATGAAGCGACTGTTGTGATACCGGAACTGATTTCGATGGATGGGCGGGTATCCCCCGGAGTGCAGTCCAATCGCTTCTCCGGAACCGCGGAATGTAGCAAAGTTCTCGTCTATAAATAAAGGACCGTGGTGGTAGTCAAAGCTGCCCTCCCCGCCAACGAAGTGTTTTACCTTGTTAATCCATGAAGGGTGATCGATTAACCGCTCGAAGGGTTCGCCAGCCTCATAGATCTGCTGTAGATTGAAACCGTCCGTTGTGCCATATCGGTGCGCGTGAACATAACCGTACCATTCACCCGCTTCCATCGGCGGTATTGCATCAAGGCCGTCGTTAAGTTCTGCAACCTCTTCGAGGGTTAAGGCATTTGGCAAAACGATATAGCCGCGTAAATCAAACAGATAGATTTCGAGATCAGAAACCATAAGTCCTCCTTTGATTCGGTGTTAGTTACATAAGTACTCAAGTTTGGACAAGTGTGCTAAAGTGTCTAGGGTAGGGCCCCCCCTTGGGCTTGCCCTTTAGGGGTATACCTTGTGTTTATCCCTAAAGGAGTTGGGGTTATGCCCGTTACTTCACTAAGTAAGTCCTTCATCATCCAACGCCAGGACCTTGCGAGCAAGCGGGGACAGCCGAGCTTGGACTTCTGGCGACAGATATTTCCTTTGTTCAAGCTGCTGTGACAATCCACTCCGCGTGAAGTAGCCGTGCATGACCCGCCGGCGGCTGCCCGATGGATTGGCGGACGCCCCGTGAAGGATATGCGCGTTAGTGATGATGACACTGCCGGCAGGGATTTCAGCATAGACCACCCCCGCCTCGTCGTCGGGAGGTGGTGCATCGGTCTTATGGCTGCCCGGAATCAATCGGGTTGCACCGTTCGCTTTGTGCATATGGTCGATTGCCCACAATGAATTAGCAACGATGGGTCCTGAATCGGGTGCGGGCGATCCATCGCGGTGGAGGCGTTGGTTGCCTTGATCCTTCAACGGCTCCAGGGAATTGAGGCTGGAGAGGATGCAATCTTCTCCAAGCAGATGGCGGGCAAGGTCATAGACCGGGCTTCGCAGAAATATCGACTCAAAGAAGGGCCCCTTGTTCACGAGGTTGGAGGCAAAGTGGTAGCCTTCAACTTTCCGAAGTCCGTCCCGCTCAGGATCGAAGGTTGCGTAGATACTATCCAGCGACCGCTGAAGAAAGCGAAGTTCATCTTCGGTCAGAACATTCGAGACGATGGTAAATCCATTTTCCTCCAGATTCTGGAGGTGGTTCTGGGAGGCTTTGTCGGTTATTGGAGGTTGATTGTTACAGGATTGCGTCATCTTCGCACGCCTAGTTTGGTCGGAACCGTTAGTTGTTTTTGTACCTAATGACTGTATAACCGTAGCCATTTATCGGTCCTGCACCGACCCGTCAAAGCCGATTGGTGTATCCAGCACCTTGTCCTGAACGGGGTAACTCAAAGCCGCTTCGTTCAGCTCAATCCCCAATCCGGGTCCTTCGGGCACCGTCAAATATCCATCCTTCAGTTCCAACGGTTCGACAAGCAAATCGCTCTTCGGCGGCTCTGCCTCGCCGGTGTACTCCTGAAGTGCGAAGTTTGGAATCGATGCATCCAACTGCACACACGCTGCCGTGCTCACCGGGCTAAGGGGGTTGTGTGGGATAACCTTAATGTGGTGTGCTTCCGCCATCCCCGCCACCTTCTTGCAGCCCGAAAGTCCGCCACAGAGGCATAGGTCCGGGCGGATGTAGGCGGTCGCCTTGGCTTCAAGGAGCTGCTGAAACTCGAAGATGCTTGCGAATCGCTCGCCCGTCGCGATGGGCAGATTACACTGTTCCTGTACGTCACCCATAATTGCCGGACTGTCAGGCAACATCGGGTCCTCGTAGAAGTAGGGGTTGAATTGTTCCAGCCGTCGCCCTAGCCAGATTGATTCTGCGGGATTCATCTGTCGGTGAATCTCGACACAGATATCAACCGAATTGCCAACAGCATCGCGTACCGCCCCCACGCGACGCACCGCTTCGTCTGCCCACTCTGAGTACGATTTGTGGAGATGGAAGTCTTGCGGAAATGGCGAAAAACGAAGGGCAGTAAAGCCTTGACCCGCCTTTTTCACGGCATCCCCCACTAGGTCATCCAAGGTTCCGCCGCCCACGTGCATATAACAACGGACGCGGTGGCGCGTCATACCCCCCATCAGGTCATAGATTGGCACACCAAGTCGCTTCCCTTTGATGTCCCACAGTGCGATATCAATGGCTGAAAGCGCACCTTGAACGACCGACCCCATAAAGTGCGATGAACGGTACAGCCATTGGTAGTGATGTTCGATGAGCGACGGATCCTTACCGACCAGATTCGGTGACATGACCTCCAGCATCGTCTTGGTTGGGCGTTGCCAACCGTGAACACCGCCCTCGCCAATTCCAACTGTGCCGTCTTCACAGTGAATCTTTATCAATAGCCAGCGATCCCAGAGAATAGTTTCTACGCGTTCAATCTTTGTTTTCTGCATTATGTTCTTTCTCCCCTTAGAGCCTGTTTGAAAAGTTATTTGCACGGAAACCGAGTTTTTTCTTCAAAATTCGGTTTCTTCCGCAATCCAGAAAGGCCTACACTATTCAAACGCATATTATCATTATATTCAGCAAACCGTGTCAGATCAATGATAGGGACTTGGTTTTCAAGCCCGACGGTTTGGGAGAATCAACGGCTACCCCCAATGCGGCTCGCAGTGGATTGCCAAATCCACAGCACTTGGGGACAATTTCTTGCTTTTTAAAACAGGTTCTTAATCCCTCAATTTGAAGCTTTGAGTGTAATTTGCCCCGGTTCCTAAGGAGATTAAATTTATGGAAAAGACATACCGAGTCGGAATTATTGGGTGCGGTGGAATGGGAAGATCTCACGCCAACGCTTGGCCAACCACCGGTCGCGCTGAAGTGGTAACAGCCGCGGATATGAGTCCAGAAGCCGCCGCTAGGCTCGCAGAGGAATTTTCACTCCCAACGCATTATACCGATGTTCGTGAAATGTTTGAAAAAGAGACGCTCGACATCGTGAGTATTACAACATGGCAAAGTGTGCGCGCCGAACTCACGCTGATCGCTGCAGACGCAGGCGTGTCAGGGATTCTCGGTGAGAAACCCATGAGTGCTTCTTACGGCGAAGCACAGGACATGATGGCCGCTTGCGAAAAGGGTGGAACCAAACTTGTCATCGGACATCAACGGCGTTTTATGCCCCAAAATTGTGAGGCACGGCGACTCATTCAGGAAGGGGCAATCGGCGAGCCGCAGGCGATGTTACGCCGCGATGGATATGGCTTGCTCAATCGAGGTACGCACGAAATCGACGAAATGCGTTACATCCTCGGCGATCCTAAACCCTTGTGGTTAATTGGACAGGTCTCTCGGCGGACAGATAAGTGGGAACGCCGGGTCCGTTGTGAGGACGTTTGCATGGGCGAAATCTGCTTTGAAGGCGGCATCCGCGGAATTTATGAAAGTGATCTGCCTGAACCTGGCTTGCGTGGTGATGCCGTCTATGGAAGCGATGGTCAACTCCGACGAGGTGCAGATGGAACAATAGAGTTACTCAATAGCAAAGTCGCTGGCTGGCAAACCATCACGCCGCGTCAGAGTGAACCGAATCAGTTCGAGGAAATGATTGCGTGGCTTGATGGAGAGATTGAGGAACATCGCAACGCAGGAATACACGCCGCCACTACGATGGCAATCCTGATGGCGATTTACGAATCTCTGCGGATTAAGGATGTCGTTAAGTTTCCCCTAACTACGCGTCCCAATCCACTGGATTTGATGGTTGAAGGCGGTATGTTACCTGTATTTGTGGAGGGACGTTACGATATCCGCGCGCCATTTCCAGAACAACAGTAGAATTGGACGTTGTAAATGTTCACAGGAAGCAAGAATGCAAGCAGTGTATTGAGGTCGGGAGTTCTTGTATTCTCAGCACCCATTACGTTGTATGCCTATGACACGGATTAAGCATTTCACAGAGATCAATGATGTCGACCTCCCGCTGGTCGGTGGAAAAGGGTTGAATCTTGGCAAGCTGACGACCGCGGGATTTCTTGTGCCGCCCGGCTTCTGTGTGACAACCGACGCTTATCGTACCACCGTTGAAACGGGCGATACGCGCAGCAGCGAAGCTGTCCAGGCTGTTACACTGCCTGAGTCGCTCCAGTCAGAAATTTTGACGGCTTATAACCAGTTGGGTGCAGATAGGGTTGCGGTGCGCTCGTCTGCCACCGCAGAAGATCTTCCTGATGCCAGCTTTGCTGGACAACAGGATACGTTCTTAAATGTATCTGGGGCATCTGAACTTTTAGAGAAGATTCAGTGGTGTTGGGCGTCGTTATGGTCAGATCGTGCGGTTGCCTACCGCCGTGAACACGGTATTGAGGACGCACAGCTGCGCATGGCTGTTGTGGTACAGGCGATGATTGACGCTGAGGTTTCCGGTGTTATGTTTACCCGCAGCCCGACAGGAAGTGATGAACTAGTCATCGAATCAAACTGGGGTTTGGGCGAGTCCGTTGTTTCCGGAGAGGTTACGCCTGACCACTTTACCGTTTCACGAGAAACCGGTGAACTTATCCGTGAGACTGTAGTAACCAAGCGGAAGATGGCTGTGCGCAACGGAATGCAAGCCGTGCCAATCGGTCAGCGGGAGATTCCGAGTCTACAACGCGGACGGATTGCCGAGCTCAGCAAGATTGGTATGCAGGTGGAAGCGTTCTATGGTGCACCCCAGGACATCGAATGGGCGCGTGCCGATGAGCAATTCCATTTGCTTCAGGCGCGTCCGATAACAACCCTCACGGATGCAGCGGAGATTGAGCAATTACGCCGTCAGGAAATCGAAACCCTCCAGAAGAAAGCCGATGAAGGCGGAACAGTATGGAGTCGATACAATCTTTCCGAAGTCCTACCCGCCCCCCTCCCTATGACGTGGGCAATCATGCGGGAATTTATGTCGGGACGAGGGGGATTTGGATTGACCTGTCGCGAGTTGGGGTTCCTACCCAGTCGCAGGTTCGATGAGGAGGGAGTGCTGGATCTAATCTGTGGACGGCTCTACTTCAACTTAAGTCGAGAAGTAGAATTTAATTTCCACGGATTTTTGTTTGAACACGATTTTCAGCAGCTCAAGCGTGACCCACATAAGGCAATCTATCCACAACCAACTCCAAACATCAAACGCAGTAATGCCCTGTTTTGGCTCAAATTTCCCTACTATATCGTTAAGGCAATTACCGCTGAACTCAAACATGGCAAAATTTGTAAAGATCTTGATAGCATTCTCTCGAAAAAGATCTTTCCAACGTTTGAAGAGTATATCCAGACTCAAAAACAGATTTCGCTTGAAGAATTGTCAGATGAACAGGTGATTGACAAATTCCACGAATGGCACGAGAAAACGCTGAATGAGTTTGCCAAGGATGCACTCAAGGCGACAGTGTTTGCACACTTTTCTTACCAGCAGTTGGAAGTTGCCCTGCAAAAGTGTTTTGGTGAAGTTGAGGCAAAAGATCTCGCTAGATTGTTAATCACAGGGTTGGAAGGTGACCTAACTCTTGACGCCAATCTGCAAATGTGGGAGATTGCACAGGGCGAACTTACACTAGAAGATTTCTTGGAAAAACACGGACATCGTTCGGTCGGCGAATTTGAACTAGCGCAGCCTCGCTGGAGTGAAGATCCATCCTACGTCGAGCAAATTATCGCATCGTTCCGCTCCAATCCCGATGCTAATCCGACGAAACACTTGCAAGTCCAAGAGGCAAATCGGGCAAAGGCAAAAAGTAGATTGGCAAGGCTACCGGCAGGGAAGGCGGCTGCATTTCGGAAAAAGATCGATAGAGCGCTTGACCTTACACAACGGTACATGCCCTTCCGAGAGACAGCAAAATTTTATCTTATGCTTGGTTACCAGCTAATCCGAAAGGCTTTACTAGAACTCGATCGACGCTATCAGCTTGACGGAGATATCTTCTATCTTGTACCCGAAGAGTTAGACCGGCTTATCCAAGGAGAAGACCTCCGATTGATGATTGCAGAGCGCAAAACAACGCGAGCGAGATTGTTAAAGATTGAACTGCCGGATGTCATCTACAGCGATATCCTCAACCGTATCGGTGAGCCTCAAGCGATTGAAGCAAAAGATGAGATACAAGGACTTGGGGTATCAGTTGGTGTTGCTACCGGCGAGGCGTATGTCCTCCGGGATGCAGCCGATGCACAGATTGCTGGTAAAAACTATATCTTGGTCTGTCCTTCAACAGATCCGGGGTGGACACCGCTCTTTCTCCACGCTGCTGCATTAGTGGTGGAGTATGGCGGTATGCTGTCGCACGGTGCTGTCATCGCACGGGAATACGGTATTCCAGCGGTAGTTAATGTTATTGCTGCAACGCAACGCATCCAATCGGGTATGCACCTGCGCGTTGATGGGGCGCGAGGGATTGTCTCAATTTTGAACGATGAATCTGTTTAGTCATTCGTTCATTCGTAATCAATAGTCCTTCAGTCATATTAATCTGCTTAGGCAATAAATTTTAACGATTCATCGTAATCATACTTGACAAAGATTTCTAATCAGTGTAAACTCTAGGGCAACCCAACAAACGATAAAGATTTCGCCCAATTTTTAGCGGTATGTCAAGAGGATTTTCAGAACTAAGAAATTCAAAGCGATAGGCGCTCCAACAGATTTAGGGGTAAAAAGAAATGAATTCCCAACCAACAGTATCCCAAAACAATATAGATGAAGTAGAATTCAGTGTTGAAAGTGTGAAGAAAGAGCTTCATAAGAGGAGCCATCCTAGCTTAATGCCAATCGACATAGAAGCTCACGCGGAGACAGTGTATCAGATATTGAAACTGAAGAAAAAACACAATGTGGTGATACTCGGTCATAATTACATGGAGCCTCTTGTATTCGGTTTGTCGAAAAAAAATGAGCAAGGTGATTCACTTGGGTTGAGCATGCACGCTGCAAAAACCGATGCGCCATACATCCTCTTTAATGGGGTGCCGTTCATGGCAGAAACCGCGAAAATCCTCAATCCTTCAAAAACGGTTCTCGCCGCGGATAAGACTGCAGGCTGTTCTTTGGCAGATAATTTCGGGGCTGAAGAGGTAAGGAAGTTGAAAGCACTTTATCCAGGGGTCCCTGTCATGATTTACATCAATAGCTATGCTGAGGCGAAGGCGGAATCGGATATCTGTTGCACCTCCGCAAATGCCGCCCAAATAGCACGGGAAATGCCGGGTGACGAGATTCTTTTTGTTCCTGATATTTTCTTCGCGGAGAATTTAGAGGAGGAGCTTAGAGGAGCGAAGACCGTTATCTATCCTGGCAAAGGAAATCAGGAGAAAGGGGCGGTGTGTGAGGTGCATGAAAAATTCCTGCTTTCAGATCTATTAGCAATACGAGAGTCGTTTGACATCCCGAAAGGTCACCCCACGAGAATACTTTATGCACACTGGGAGTGCCGGCCCGAGGTGCTTCAGGAAGCAGATTTTTATGGAAGTACCAGCCAGATAGGAAAGGACATTGCCAAGAGAGTGGAGGGAAATCGTCTGGAACGCGCTTTTGTTGCTTCAGAATGTGAGCTGACCTCCAATTTGGCGCAGGAGTTTCCGACCGTACAATTCTCGACCGCGTGTTCTGTGAGATGCTCACATATGGCGAAAGTCACGCTCGCTAAGGTGCTTAATGTCCTACAGGTACTTGATAAGGGTGACGATTTGAGTCCTCACGAAGTCACACTCATGCCGGAGATCATTGAACGAGCGAGAACACCAATTGAGCGGATGCTTGAGGTGAGTGCATAAAACGTAAAACACAGATTCATGCTCCACACTCCCCGCAGGTTCAAACCATCCGAATCTGAAATCAGTATCAATAAAAAAGGCTCCCAAACCTTCGGGAGCCTTTTTTAGGTTCTATAAGCAGATACCCAATCGATTTCGATTGGTCAACCTTAAATCTTCACAACGTTTTCTGCCTGGTAGCCTTTGGGACCTTGCACAAGTTCAAATTCAACCTCTTGTCCCTCATCGAGAGATTTGAAGCCAGTGCCGTCGATAGCGGAATAATGTATAAACACATCTTCCCCTGAATCGGTGGTGATGAACCCGAACCCCTTTTGATCGCTAAACCATTTTACACGACCTGTTGCCATCTTTTCGCACCTCCTTTCACTTCGGAATATCAAACTGCAAACGTCTCATGAAGCTGAAAGAAGCATAGAAGTACAAAATGACAGCAAATTCGGGGGAAGGTGCTTCAGTTTTGC
>JAKZSX010000267.1:0-14701 GCA_047517405.1 Candidatus Poribacteria bacterium
GAAGCAACGGGTAAGGGGGTTTACTTCGGACTTCGGGAGGCATGTCGCTCTGCTGAGGATATGAAAGCACTCGGTCTTCAGCCTGGCTTGGCAGGGAAGTCGGTTGTAGTGCAAGGATTTGGCAACGTTGGCTATCACGCGACAAAATTTTTGCAGGAAGGCGGTGCCGTTATCGTTGGCGTGGCGGAACAGAATGGTGCCATTCACAATCCCAAGGGGTTAGATGTCGAGAAAGTTGCCGCACATCGTAGCGAGACGGGTTCAATCCTCAACTTTCCCGGCGCAACCACACACCAGAATCCCACAGACGTTCTTGAGTTGGAATGTGATATACTGATTCCAGCGGCACTTGAAAATCAGATTACCCGTGAGAACGCCGGCCGGATTAAAGCCAAAATAATCGCCGAAGCCGCGAACGGTCCTACAACTTTCGAGGCGAACGAATTCCTTAGAAAAAGAGGCGTGATAATTATTCCCGACGCTTATTTGAATGCGGGTGGCGTGACAGTTTCTTATTTTGAATGGCTCAGAAACCTTTCACATGTGCGATTCGGAAGGTTGGGAAAACGGTTTGAGGAGAGTGCTCATACAAGTATGCTGAAGGCAATCGAGAAAATAGCGGGGAAGGAATGTCCTCAAGAAGCGATGAAACAGTTGGGACATGGGCCGGATGAAGTAGATTTGGTCAACTCCGGGCTTGAGGATACGATGATTGTTGCATATAACCAGATTCGGGAAACGCAAAATCGGAACGGAGAAGAAGTTGACCTGAGAACGGCTTTATTTATCAATGCGATTGACAAAATCGCGACATCCTATATGGAACTGGGGATCTTTCCGTAAAATCGCTTATGCAAATTTGGTTGAAGTTAAGTGAATGGTTCGTCGTTATCCACGAAATTGCGTCAATTAAATAAGGAATGCTTCAATCGACGGAAGCAATCATGGCGGCAAAATGTAGAACCAATTTCCGGGCTAACCGGAGTTTTTGACAAGATATCGGGCAATTGGTGCAGAAGTTGGATAGAGTGCCTATAGGTCAATTGATGCCGAGAGCGAAACAAGCAGAATTTCAGGTCGGTTACGTTTGGATGGCTTTAGCGGTCGCTATCTTTGGTGGATTTGCGCTTGCCGGACACCTTGCCTTCCTCATCGGCTTTAATCAGTCATTGGGCGATGGCTTTGCAAGTCATATTCAGATTCATGGGCATCTGCAACTGATCGGTTGGGCGGGGTTATTCATTATTGGTATCAGCCTTCACTTCATCCCACGTCTATCAAGCGTCCCCATTTCACAACCCCAATGGATTCCCCGCCTACTCTGGTTCATCGGAATCGGTCTGCTATTACGATTTATCTCTCACCCGATACTGCCTTACCTCAATAACGGCTTCTTTTTTATGGTGTTGAGCTGGATAACTGTCACCTCTGGATTTCTTGAATGGTATGGGGTGCTTATCTACTTGGCACTGATAGCAAGCACAATCTTCGGCATATCTAGAGAAGATCGAAAACCGCCCTTGATGGCTGTCCGTCCGTACTTTGGCATGATGCTGCTGGGTTTTTTTCTTTATGCCACAATTCATACAGTGTTACTCTTACAGATGGCGTGGCGCGGGAACGTTGTCGTAGGTCAAGCGTGGAATGAGGTTTCGATTCACGTCTTTATCGGTCTGGTACTGTTACCCGTTGCATTTGGGCTTTCAATCCGGATGTTTCCGCTTTATCTTCGGCTCCCAGCCGTAGACTGGCCGGTTCGGCGCGTGGCTTACGTTTACCTCATTGGGTTTCTGTGCCAGATTAGCGAAATTCTCCCGACAAATTTCCTTAGCCATATAGGGGGATATATTTCCAGTGTAGGGATGTTGATAAAGGCTGCCGTCATCTTATACATCGTCTGGAAACTCGATGTTCTGACGCGCATACAAGAGCCGGCAATTGGCCACCGAGATTTGCAGTCGTCGTCCGACCACCGGCAGACGCGTAGGGCTATCCCGGACCGCAGGGAATTTGGTCGGTTCGAGTGGCAAATTTACGCCGCATACGGTTGGCTTGTATTCGGTGCACTGGCTGAAATGCTTGTTGGTGGTTTTGGGATTTTTCAAGCCCCGCTTGCCATTGGTACCGATGTGATTCGGCACATCTATCTGCTCGGATTCATTACCAACCTCATCATGGGCATGGCGGTTCGGATGGTTCCCGGCTTTCTGAAAAAGCGGCGCATTGCGAGCACTAAGCTAATTGACGGAACCTTCTGGTTGATTAATATCGCTGTTATCGGAAGGGTGCTGCCATTACTTTTACCGTTGACACTATCTGATGTGCCTGAAAGCATTGACACAATCGCCCAAGCGGCATTTGGTTTATCAGGAATTTTAGGGCTATTGGCAACGATCTGCTTTGCAATCAACTTGTGGAAAACAACGCATAGTATGCGTGCGTAGAAAGCACCCACCATTTCAGTAGCATGTCAGGTGGAACGGGGTATGAGCAGGCGGACATCTCGACCTGCTTAGTTTTATGCCGACCTACGTGGTAAATGAATTGAACTGCGTCGTCGTGTTGACCATTCTTGGGCAACGATACGGAAAATATCAGACTCTGTAATGACACCTACAAGATTCACACCCGCGGGGTCAAGGACGGGTAGACCGCTAATCTTGTTTTCAAGCATTTTTTGCGCCGCCTCGCCAATCGTTGCATCCTCAACAATCGTTACTGGGTCAGGTGCCATCACTTCCCCTACGGTCATTTCTTGCAGTTTTTGGGAGAGCGTCTGTTCCTTGTTACTCAGTAAATCCAACACTCGATATAGATCGCTTAAGGTCACGATGCCAACAAGTCGGTTGGAAGCAACGACCGGTAGTCACCGGATCCGATCGGCAATCATCAATTGATATGCCTCGATAATCTCCGTTTCCGGTTCGACTGTGGTTAATTCTTGTGCCATCCAATTCCGAACCAATGTATTAATCATCTTTAGGTCCCTTTCTCGGCATTGCTTTCGTACTGAGTTGGTTAAGGTTTCCTACGGACCTGAGTAACAATTGAGCAAAAGCGATGCCAGTCAAGAATGAGCAATCAAGCAATTTTGCAAATAGCTGGGCTTTGTCATAGTTCCGGCTAAAATCCGCGTCGAATCCACACCACTACTTGGCATACAACATCGATCAAGCAGCGAAGGTGAGTGCGATATGGGTCTGAAGCAATCTCAAAATGCTGGACTTCAGATACGTACGCTGTATCTACATTTTTAACGGTCAGATTCCATATTGAATCGGCAATTTGAGATGAGGCATAAGTCCGCGCGGCTACTGGACTCAAGCCTTATTTGGCTGTCAATAGACACCCACTGCCTGTATTACGCATTTTACGACCCAATTTGACGAAGTGTCAACCTAATTTTTGCCAAAATTGAAGATTTTGACAAATTGTCAGACGAAAATTGGGGCAGATTGATGTTCTTGACAGAATGTCAATTTTGGTGATTTTTCTCCAACTTTTTTAGATTCTGAAAGGTTCGGCGCAAAAGTTGTAGACTCTGGACGGCTCAGTTCAGTGGCTCCGTTGGGAATCTCAAAATGCCCTAGTCGCCGCCCGATCCGTCGGGAATAAAAGAACCTATAGTCCAAGTTTCCAAAGATTCTTGCACCTTTCACAAAAAAGGGACGGTGCTCATTAAAATACTCTTCATAAGCCGAGAGATTCAAGCTCGCAGGGTCAGCCTCCACTTGTCCAAAATCGGGGTTAATCGTGGCATCAAGTGAAATCCCAGAGCTAATCCCATATTGGACATCGGTCCCAACATTGCCCCATAACTCGGTTTCTTCGTTGAGACTGGTGCGTCCCATGACGTAAGGCACAAACTCTAAATGATGGGACGGGGGGATATCTTTGATGCCAGTGAGATTGCCAAAGCGCGATACCCACGCGGGTTCACCACGCGTGACAAAACGCCAGTGATCCTGCTCTTTTCTGCGGCTGATGTATCGTTCGATCTGTAGTCCCCAAGTATATTCATCTTTTGGGGAGAAACGTAATATATGAAATGGGATTTTATATTCTGCCGCCCATCCATTTTCGTTAATTTGGGTTTTCACCTCCCACACACCGTCCCATGTGCTATCCCACCAGCCAGTCTCAGGAGCGGTACCGTCAGTCACGGAGCCAGAAGGATAGACCGTAAACCAGAATGCGCTCTGCCGGTTGTAGTGTGGATCAAGGCTAAGGGTGACTCTATCCGATTCAACAAAATCGTCTCGCCTAACCAGTCGGGAGACAATTTTATTGGGTTCACTATCATAGCACATGATCCCAAAATAGATGGCTTCGTCATCGTAGGCGATTTGGAACGTTGTACGTTGTGTTGCCGGTTTTCCTTCATCCGGGTCGCGCTGGTGAAAGCCTTCGTGGAAGGGTGCACTTTTCCATATCTCGTCGTCCAAAACGCCATCTAACTTCGGCGGTGCGCTGTTAATTCGGATGGCGGTAGCGGTTCTGTGATGTAAGTCCTTCTCGTCTTCAGCGTATACGTTATCTGGGAGTTGAACCGCTAAGAAGATGGGAAGAAGCACCCAGACGCCCCAAAAGTCGACACCAATTTTCACAGATTTTTCCTCTTTCTTGTGCGTAGCTGTTTGTCCATTGAAAACCCGTTTCTACGATAGAATTCAGATTTTTCTGGATTCATAGCGCTGACAGGATACTTGATGTAATTATCAGTTATATGTACAATGGATACGTAATTCATGCTGACAATACATCAAAAAATTACATCTTTTGCACATGCAAGACACATAAGGCTTAACCAAACAGTCAAGGAGACATAAACTGATGAAAATACCCATTTTTCGTTTTACCCTTTTCATGGCGATTTGCCTCATCCTCGTATCAGTGGATGGAGACACACTGCTGTGGGCACTCCCTGAGTCGTCTGAACCTACAGTTGAGTATATCTTCGAGACGATTGAGGTTCTCGGTGTCGATTTTCTGGAGTTGACTTCGACCAATGACCTTGGGCATTACTCAGGTAACACCCGTAGTCCTGATGGCGAGAAAACAATCGGGTTCACGCTGATTGACGGGGTCTTTTCCACCTATGATGTCCCCGGTTCCCTTAAAACTGTTTTTTATGGGTTGAATAACGTAGGACAGGCTGTGGGTTTCTACAGAGGTTCGGACAAGGTTGATCACGGTGTAATCGTGCAAGATGGCAAATTGACACAGTTCGATTTTCCGGGGGCAGCACAAACAGAAATCTATGGGATTAGTAAGACGGGGATATTTGCAGGTAATATTATCGATTCGGCTGGTGTCATTCACGGCTTTATGGGCGATATGCAGATTGATGTGCCCGGGGCGATAAAAACCTATGCGGACCATGTGAATGCCGCGGGCCTCCTTGTTGGGAGTTACATAGATGCCGATGGCATACATCATGGATATATGCGTCGTCCGGATGGTAGTTTTATCAATGTGGACGCTCACGGAGATAGGTATCACCCTGATGGTAATTTTATCAATGTGGACGCTCACGATACATTGCCGCCGTTAGAGTTTCTTTTCGTGAACGCCATCAGCGATACCGGCCTCATCGTGTTCAGAGCGAAAGCGGTGGATGATATTCAACGGACTTATATCCTCATGCCGAACGGTGAGCCAATGGAGTTGCGTGTCCCCGGTAGTGTTATTACGATAGCGCGGGATATCGATGTGCAGGGCAGAGTAGCCGGTTACTATGACACGCCGGACGGACGCAGGCATGGATTTGTTGCCAAACCTATCGCCGGTGTGGATGAGGAAAATTTTAGTAACGTTTATTCAGTTTCCCTCCCCAGAGGTTTGAACATGCTCTCGGTTCCCTTGAAACCAGCAACACCGATGACGGCCCGTTCCTTAGCACAGATGATGGATGCGACAACAGTAATCATGTTTGACGAGGTGAATCAGCAATTTGTTGGTTGGACGCCGGACGCGCCAGACGACGGATTTCCGATTGAAGGTGGGAAAGGCTACATCGTCAACCTTTTGCAGTCCCGACAAGTTACTTTTGTCGGGGCAGCGTGGACGACTCAACGCCACGCCTCTGCGGCACCGAGTGTGATATCGAACGAAGAGGTTTGGGCGTTTGTCGTCAGCGGACGCTTGGAGAGCGAGCAAAATCTTGATGGCTATCTGGTTATAGCGCGGAACCTACAGACTGATGGCATTATGACAGGTAGTGTACGAGATGGCTACTTTGCTGTAGCGAGCGCAGATCTCTCACGTCAGAGCATCGTGCGGGCTGGCGATTCTTTGGAGGTTACTGTAGTCGATACAACCGGGGAGATTGCTTCGGAGAAGTTCAGTTTCACGGTAACGCCTGACACCCTTACAAATGCGGTATTGTCGGTAAGGCTTGTTGGGGTTGGTACGCCGGGGCAGACCGTTCTGCTGCAGAACTATCCCAACCCGTTCAACCCTGAAACGTGGATACCGTATCATCTTTCGGAAGCTGCGCCTGTGACACTATCAATCTACGACGTGACTGGACAACGGATACGGACATTTTCGCTTGGATTCCAAGCAGCAGGCTTTTATCAAAGCCGGTCACGCGCTGCCTATTGGGATGGGCACAATGACTTAGGCGAACGGGTTTCCAGTGGAGTCTATTTCTACCAATTGTCTACTCCATCAGCCCGTCAAATGAAGCGGATGGTTATTGTGAAGTAAGCGGGGCAAGATGCCCCGCCTACGGTGGGAGGATGGAGATGAAGGTGGCGCAGGATGCCCGGCCTATGATCAATATGCTTTGTTACCACCTGCGGGTGAAACTCAACCTTCCGGTTAAGCCCGTTTGTTCTTCCGCTTTTTTGGTGTCATATCCGACAAGTATGCCGAGGGTGTTATTTTCGCCGTAGCCGATGTTGATTCGGGGACCGACAACGAAACTGACAAGCCCAACACTGTTCCCCACGAGCACGGCTTCGACCTGTGGACCGATAGCGAGAGTTTTGTTGAGGGAATAGGTTATATAGTTGCGGGTGTATAGCTCATTGCTCCTGTCCTCGTCAAACACGGAATAGAGGATGCCGATTGTCCACGATTTGAAAAAGAGGTTGCCGATGTGGCAACTTCAGCACCAGGTAGTTGTTACGATCGCGAATATCTTTGATACCGAATACCGGCAGCACCTTTCGAGAATCAAATCGGTGATGCCGGAGCCGGGGCGGAACGTAAAGCTGCTGTATCGACTGAATTTTTAGGATTGACAATGGTACTCAGGAAAATGTGAAATCAGTCAACACGGAACTCTTGCTCCACACCGTTGACGATGACTTTATAATCACCGGCTGGAAGTGTACCAATAAAAATCCGCTCTTGATACTCTGTTACGACCGTCGCGCAAGCAGTATCTTTCGGACGTATGGTTGTGATCTGGATAGTGATAGTGTTCCCTTCCTGCGCTTGATGTGTCTCATGGTGTGCGGTACAACTATCCGGAAGGTACCCAGTCACCTCAACGGTCACTTGAACGGGATCGCTCTCCGCAAGCAGCAGTTCTATCTCTACGATAGGCATATCTGCAATAATCCACTGGTCATCAAGGGCATCGATATCTCCGCTTGATGGCTCACCGGTATCATTAAGAATATCATCAATGATGTTTGAGCAGCCGATGCAATATATGATGGTGATGATTGTGGTAAACTGCACCATGCAATGAACCAATTTCTTCATGATAACTTCTTAACCAAAATAGAAGGTGTAGGTCGGTCTTTTGAGTAAGATACCCACCAAGCTCCAAAAACTCCCCATAACGAAATCGCCCAACGCCAGTCCCAAAAACAGTGGGATGGCTCTCCGATAAAGCCCTATTCCCCCGTATTTCAACAGGCTCCATTTGGCGACACCACTAACGATGAACGGTGCCCAAAACATAAACATGTGGGACGATAGCGAAATACCGTAACCCAGCGGATGGATGGGCCACCAGAAAAACCGGGCGCGAACTGCTCCCAGTAAAAGGGTAAAGCAGAACCCAACGCTCATCGCTGCGATGTGCCCCGTCTGCGGATCACGCGGGGTAGTCAACCAACCGTGCAGGAAACTATAGGCCCGTCCTCCAAAGCTGTTGATCTGCCCCCCTATGTTACCGGTATCTACACCCAACCTGAAGAAGATTTCCAACAGCATCAGAAGGCATAACGGCATTGCAACAATAAGCACGGCGAGCATCCAACGGGATAGCCCCTTGACGTTAAGGTGTCCCCGTTCAGCGAGTTTGAACGCTTCAAGTTGATGCGGCATCGGGTGGCTTCGGTTGTCTCGATTGAACCAGAAAAAGAGTGAGAACCATGTCAGGTTTTGCGCGCCGATTTGTCGAGTACCGAGTAGGCTGACCAGACTGTGGTGGGGTCCGATGAACGTGGTCGAATGGATTGGAAAACCGATCTGTGCACGGAGGCGTGTGAGAGGAATCGCAATCGTCGCAAAATGTGCGACGAAAAACAGCAGGGCAATCTTGAACCCCATCCCCCCTCGCATGGCAAAACCGATGAGAAAGAGTACCCCCAATAAAACCCCTAGAAAAGCGTTTCGATACCGCATGGGCTCGTACTCATCTTCTGCCTGCCGCGGTTTGATGGCACCTTTCAACGCCCGCCAAATCTGCCGGCGTGTCGCCCATAGCGCAATCACGCATATTCCTGTGTATGCTCCGGTTTGCTGCTCATACGGGTAAGGGAAGCCGGGGATTTGCTCCATGCCTGTTACGATTGCAAGGAAAAACTGCATTTTGTATAAGAAGAAAAAGAGGAGGCACGATGCCAACAGCTCCATCGGCATAAGAAAGAAAAGTCCCACAGCGAAAGGATATATGACAATCGTACTGCCGCCACGCAGCAAGGCGTTCCACGGCTTTTCGGTGAACAACGGTGCTATGGAGATAGTTTTCGTTGGGATTTCCGGGATAATTGGGAACAGGACGTGTAACCCATTGATAAGGCTGATCCCACCCGCAATGGCAAATCCGGCCCACATTACTTTACTGCGGAAGAAGCTGCCGGTGTTATAGGCAATCTGGTAAGGGATTTCGACAATCGGATAGGTCAATCGCTCCTGTTCTGCCCACGCTTTCCTTATGATGACGTTGATGCACTGCGTGACAAAGAGCCAGACGAACGCAAAAGAACACCACCAGAATATCGGTTTCACCCAAGCGAGGAAATATTGCGGCACGAAAAAGGATTTATCCCCTCGATAAAAGGCACGTCCTATCTCCGGGTTGCTGATTGTCAACCAGTCGGGCAGGTAGTGGAAGAAAAGATCTCGCCACTCATTCTCTGGCGTGGCGAAATAGAAGGCGTGTACGACGATAGAGACCAACGGGAGGAACATGTCGTAGGACATAAAGATCAGCGAAATCGACATCAAAACGTAAACGGTGATTAATTCTCCGCCTGTCAGGGCATGCTTCGGGTAAAATCTTTTCACGAGTAGGTTGAGTGATGCCAATACCAGCAAGGCGAGCACAACAGTATAGAGTGGCGACATCAGGGTCGGAGGCGGACCAAAGGATGGGAGGGCTTCACATTCAATATGCCACCAATAGAAGAGAGGTAGGAGGAGCAGCGAAATGAGAATTGGTCGCCAGCTAATGGGTTCGGGGTGAGTCGCGGAGAATTTAGTTTGCATTATTTGAAATTTGCTGCGGGATTACGGACGCTGTTCATTGAGATTGGGTTGTCAAGCAATGGGAACATCGTCTGGTAAAAAGTGGCACGCTAGAGGTCGGGATCGCGAATCGTACCGATGGCTCTGACAGCGCACACGGATTACGACCTGCCTAGCGTTGAATCAATCTATGTTTTTTAATTGTACCCATTCGTGCGGAAATGTCGATCAAAAAGAGGAACCGCGCGAGTGGTGATCTTGCCACAATCGATACAAAACAGAGTAAAATGTATGGTAATCAATATGATCACACTCCCGAGGAAATATCCTTGGTGCCAGTACAAAGATTTTTCTTGAAAAAGCGCGAACTTTATCCAAACTCATTTGCCTAACAAATTTGGAGTGATAGTTTCTTAGCCGAAATCCATATCTTTTAACGCCGATGCTATGGTCTGGAAGTATCTTCATGGACTCAGGTCAAGCATGGAAACAAAAATCACAATACTACGGTGGTCGGTACAACGCCGGAGTATCAGATCACGGCGAATTTCCCGGTTGAGAAAGGCACAAGCGGTTGGCGAAATCCGGATGAGTAAGTTTTTATTCCGGCCTCAACGGCAATGAAACGGGTTTTTGGCAGGAATCACCTATCAAGTACCAGCACACAAGCAATCAGTAGCGAGGCAATGGAACCGGCGGAAGCCGAAATCGAGAACCTTTTGCGGAAACAACACAAACCGCCGCTAACAAGAAACTCGATTTTAACGTGCGGAATCAAGCGGAGTTCCTTGAGACCTTGGAAGAATCGGGGCAGACATTCACCTACATGATTATGGGTATTGCAATCGTGTCCCTGATCATTGGCGGGATTGGGATAATGAATATTTGGCAGATAACGACTTGCCAAATAGAGTATAGTAGCGTCGGTGCAGCGCGATACAGTGATTGTAGACTGAGGCAAAGGCATCAATTTGGTGGTGTAGATGTCGATTCCGCTTGTGATGATACAGTTTGAATTTGTAGGTTTACATCCGTTTGTCCCTTGTCCTTGCTGCCCGGTCAAAGTGTGTGGAAGACAACACTGAGTGGTGGCACTGACCTCTCCCACAAAGGACAACGCCATTATACTACAAAAGGCTTAAAGTGCAAGACGAAAGCCTTGAAAACCAATGCTAAAGTGTGGCTGTATCCCCAATCTAAAGACTGGGATTTTAGCCCTAAAGGCGTTTTTCGATAAAGTTAGAGGAATCCATGAAGAAAAAGTATCGAATACGTTACACCCTTTTACGGTACAACTGCCGGTAGGAACGAAATTTGAAATGACGGATGCCTTGGTGACTCAGCTTGAAACGGTTGTTCAACAGGAGGTGCCGGAGTCGCTATCGTTGCGCACGAGTATTGGTGCCGGCAGCGGCTATATGTCCGCCAGCGGCCCCCATGCGGCAAACCTCCGTATCCGTCTCGTGGATGGGCACGAACGCGAGCGTTCAACAAATGAGGTGGTAGCGCATCTGAGAAAGGTGCTCTCTGGCATACCTGATGCCCAGATATGGATCAGTAGCCGCGGCTCGCTAATCACGCGCCTACTTTCGCGTGGCGGGCGCCAAGATCGAATCGAGGTCGAGATTCGTGGACACGATCTGGAAGGCGGACAGCGTATCGCTGAACGAGTCAAAGAATTGGTGGAAGGCATCGAAGGAACGGTAAACGTGCGCGTCAGTCGAGAAGAAGGGAAACCGGAACTGACGGTCCATGTTGACAGGGAGAGGGCTTACATGATGGCCTTGGATCTCTCCACGATTGCGGACACCCTCAACACGGGTTTGACGGGCAAGATTGCGACCCGGTATCGAGAGGATGGCGACGAATTCGACGTCCGCGTGCGGTTGCAAAAAATGGACCGCCTGTCGCTGGACAACGTCAAAACGGTCTCTGTGCGGACGGGGATGGATTCGACGGTTGCGCTGAGTAACGTCGCACATATCGCAGAACGGGAAGGGCCCATCAACATTGATAGGCGGAATCAGGAGCGCGTTATCACTGTATCGGCCAGCTTCTCGGATCGGGATTTCGGGGGCATCGCTGAAGAAATTACGGATAAGCTCGCCGCCTTTGACGTTCCAGAGGGTTTCATCGTCCAATTTGCCGGCGAACAGGAGGAACAGCAGGAAGCCTACCGGAATCTGATGATAGTACTATTGCTTGCTGTCGCGCTGGTCTACATGGTGATGGCGTCTCAATTTGAGTTGCTGCTGCACCCCTTCGTGATAATGCTCTCTATACCGTTTGCCGCCATCGGCGTCGTTCTCATTCTATTCTTGACCGGCACTAAC
Organism: Candidatus Poribacteria bacterium; assembly: GCA_047517405.1. GTDB lineage: Bacteria > Poribacteria > WGA-4E > WGA-4E > PCPOR2b > PCPOR2b. The sequence goes on from JAKZSX010000267.1 coordinate 11,988, forward strand.
GTCAGTATCCCAGCGTATATCGGCATCATCATGCTAGTGGGGATTGTGGTGAACAACGCCATTGTGCTTGTGGACTACATCAATCTGTTGCGGAAACAGGGGATGGAGACGCGAGAAGCGATTTTGGAGGGCGGCCGTCGCCGGCTCCGCCCGATTCTGATGACCACGTTGACGACCGTATTTGCATTGATGCCGATGTCTTTGGGACTCGGCACCGGCGCGGAGATGCAAGCACCGATGGCTCGCGTGGTTGTTGGAGGACTGACAGTTGCGATGGTATTTACGTTGTTCTTCATCCCAACGGTGTATAGTTTGTTTGAATCAGCGAGGGCAAAACTGCGGAGCGAAGCGTAAGATGGAGCCCTCTATCATGCAACATTTTCAGGTCGGCATGGAGGCATCATCGAACATACCCGGAACGAGACGAGTTGTTGATCGAGATGGAAGCGTGTGCGAAAGGGCGATGTTTCCCCATCCCCTTGTCGGGGAGGTGCTCCATCAACTGGTGTGGGTCACACTTTCTTGAGGCGGGGGATGGATGTGGACAATAGTGAAGTTGAGGGAGCAGCAACTCGTGCGGTTTGGGAGCGATTTCTAAAGCTGCTAAGTGAATTATGATCTCGGTTCCAACGCCACAACAATTACCAAAAAGGAGGGCACAAAATGAAGAAGCATCAGGTCGTTTTTGGAGCAATATCTCTAATTGGACTGATAGTCATCGGGGCTGCATGCGCGCAGCAACCATCACAAGCTACCGAGGAAAACTGGCCACAATGGCGTGGTCCCTACCAAAACGGCGTTAGTGATGCCAAAAACTTACCCACTACATGGAGTGGATCAGAAAATATTGTCTGGAAGACACCGCTGCCTGCATGGAGCGGTGGTACGCCCATCATCTGGGGTGATAAAATCTTCCTTACCTCACCAACGAAAGGCGCAAGCAAATCCACAACGCAGTCCTCCGAACCACAACGCGAGCGAAGAGGACGGCGTGGACGTCGGGGCGGTGGAGGACGTTCCCCCGGCGGCGACGAATTGCTGCTCATCTGTATCTCTAGGACGGACGGCGAAATCCTCTGGCAGCGTGAACTTGACACAGGGAATCAACTGCACCGCAAGGGAAACGATTCATCGCCTTCGCCAGTAACCAATGGAGAGCATGTTTGGGTCGTCACCGGCAACGGTGCTGTAGCTGCTTTCGATCTGGAAGGGAACGAGATCTGGAAGAGAAACCTTCAGGATGATTACGGCAGATTTGGTCTCAATTGGGGATATGCCTCTTCCCCGTTGCTTTACAATGGGACACTTATTATTGAAGTGCTTCACGGGTTCAGGACGGATGACCCGTCCTATATTGTCGCGTTCAATGCTGCCACAGGCGAGGAACTGTGGAGACAGGAACGACCGACCGACGCTTTTGCCGAGTCCCCTGATGCCTACACAACGCCCGCACTGCTCGAACATAACGGGGTCACTCAGATTGTGATTTCGGGGGGAGATTATGTTACCGGACACCAGCCGGATACTGGAAAAGAGATCTGGCGTTCCGGCGGGTTGAATCCGTCTCAGGAAGGGAACTATCGGGTTGTCGGATCGCCATTCGCAGTGGAAGGGATTATCTACGCGCCGACCCGCAAGCGCCCACTGTTAGCCCTGCGTGCCGGCGGCACTGGTGATATAACGGACAGCCATTTGCTCTGGAAATGGGACGGTCCTGGTGCACCGGATGTCCCAACACCAGCCTGTGACGGAACCTATTTCTACATGGTGGACGACAGGGGGCTGGTCACCTGCCTTGATGCTAAGACAGGTGAGGTGGTTTGGGGTCCTGAGCGTACCGCACAGGGAACGGTAAGTTCCTCACCGATCCTCGCAGATGACAAGCTCTATATCACCAACGAGTACGTGGTGACGACGGTTATCGCTGCCGGGCCAGCGTTCAAGGTCTTGGCAACCAATGAATTGGATGGCAGCTACACCTTGTCATCCCCTGCTGTTTCCGATTCCCAGCTCTTCATGCGGACCGGGACGCATCTGTACTGTATCGGAGCGGAATAGTTCTGCCAATTGCAGTGTCAGACTGAGTGATACGATGATTGAAATGCGGTCTTTGACAAAACTGAACTTAGCTGACCTGAAGCGGGTTGCAAGCGGCTATTCTTCTGACAGCAAATATGCGGTCGTCCACACAGAAACGGAAAGTTGTGTTTCATTTGACCTACGACTTGTTACCCTCGACAAACCGTACATCAAAAAATTTCATTACGATGATGAGATCCTTCGGCAATATAACACGGTTCTTAGCACCGGGTACTCGTTTGGGGCATACGATGGCAACGTGCTTGTGGGACTTATCATTGCTGAAGGATACCGATGGAATTGCAGTTTATCGGTCCATGAGTTTCATGTTGCAGAGACATATCGCAATCAGGGCATCGGTAAACGGTTGATGGAACGCGTCGCAGAGAAAGCAAGTCGCGCAGATTTTCGGATAATGGTTTGCGAGACACAGAATACGAATCCTACCGCTATCAATGTCTATCGTAAATTGGGGTTCAGAGTTGAGGGGATTGATATTTCCTTCTACTCGAACCACGATTACCTAGAGGGAGAGATAGCAGTTTTTATGAAGCGACGGCTCTGCGCTATTTCGTAGCTTGTTTTGGTTGTTAAATCGTGCTACGGATAAATCAGATAGCCTTTCCGCTCTGTCC
>JAKZSX010000268.1:0-24331 GCA_047517405.1 Candidatus Poribacteria bacterium
GACAAGAGTAAACCGGTCCTCCACGAAGTGGACCTTGACGTTGCACCGGGGGAGATGATTGGACTCGTGGGCAAATCCGGAGTGGGTAAGACAACTACCATAAACCTAATTGCCCGGTTCTACGATGCAGACCGCGGCACCATTGAAATCGACGGTGTAGATGTGCGCAAAGTGCGCCTAGAAGACCTGCGTAGTCAGATTGGTATCGTGCCGCAAGAACCATTCCTCTTTAGCGGAACAATCGCCGAGAACATCGGATATGGCAAACAGGGCGCCACTTTCGAGGAGATTATGCAGGCAGCGCAAGCGGCGAATGCACACAATTTTATCGCGGCAAAGGCTGATGGCTACGACACAAGCGTCGGAGAACGGGGGAACAATCTGTCGGGCGGAGAAAAGCAGCGGATCTCCATTGCTCGCGCGATCCTCCACGACCCCAAGATCCTCATTCTGGATGAAGCGACTTCGTCGGTGGATGTGGAGACCGAGAAAGAGATTCAGGAGGCCGTCGCCCGGCTGATCGAAAATCGGACAACCGTCGCTATTGCTCATCGGCTTTCGACACTACGGAACGCTAGCCGGCTGGTTGTCCTCGATGCCGGGCGAATCGTAGAGGTTGGCACACACAGTGAATTGATGGACAAGAAGGGCGTGTTTTACAACCTTGTTGAGTTACAACAGCAGACCGCTGAAATTATTGGAATCAGAGAGTAGGGTGAACGAATGACCGGAGCAATGATCGTTATTATAAGCGGGTAACCCCGCCCCTGTCCTATGAACTACTAACCCGACGAATTAGACTAAGCAACCTTTTTCACTCATCAACTCAAGAAAGGAATAACAACAATGGCAACAACACATAAATTTCAAGCAAGCTATCTGCATTCTATTACACGACGGATATTTGTCGCTGCCGGTGCAACCCGCCACGTCGCTGATGATGTGGCAGAAATTCTAGTCAACGCGAACCTCGCCGGACACGATTCACACGGAGTTCTTCGCATCCCCGCATATCTACGCGGTATTGAAAGTGGGGGGCTTGTCCCCGATGCAGAACCAGAAACCGTCAAGGAAACCGCTAATACCATGTTTTTTGATGGGAAACAGTGCTTCGGTCATTATACCGCTCGACAGGCAATGAACCGTGCAATTGAAAAAGCAAAAGAAGCGGATATTTGTAGCGCAAGTCTCGTCAATACCGGTCACATTGGTCGACTAGGTGAGTATGCAGAAGCAGCAGCAGGTGCCGGTTGTATCGGTATTATTACCACCGGTGGGGGTGGGCGGATGCAGGGGAGTACGGTGCCCTTTGGCGGTGCCGGCGGCGCAACAGGTACTAACCCGATTGCCGTTGGTGTCCCAACCGGTGACGATGCTCCGTTTGTCATTGATATTGCCACCAGCATGATTGCCGAGGGCAAAATCCAAGTCGCACGCAGCAGGGGCGAGGATCTACCTGAAGGTTACATAGTGGATAAAAGCGGCAATCCGAGCGTAAAACCTGCCGACTTTTATGATGGCGGATTTCTTCTGCCGTTTGGCTTGCACAAAGGCTACTCAATGGGCTTGCTGGTCTGTCTGCTTGGGGGATTATCTGGCGAATTCAATATTGAAAAAGGTGCGATGGGAGGCTGTTTTATGCAGGTGATAAACGTCAACGCTCTGACGCCGTTGGAGGAATATCAACAGGGTGTGCGTGCCTTCTTGGATGGCATCAAGTCAATCCCTCCCGCGCCGGGCTTTAACGAAGTGCTCGTCCCTGGCGACTTTGAACATCGGAATCGTGTCCAGCGTCTGGCTGATGGCATTGAAATCCCCGATACTATCCGTCAGCAGATTTCGGAGTGTGCGGAAAAACTAGGGGTTTCAATAAGTGAAGACGCCGTTGAAGCTGCTGATGCGGAGCGGTACCAATAAGCATAAAATGTGATGTATGAAAAGTAAATCCTGTGCAAGTTATTTCTTCCGCGTTGCACTTCTCACAGGTTCTAAACACTTTTTTACGTAATTTTGTCTGGATAGGCTAACTGATTATGCTATTTTTCATTATCTGGATTGTTTGTATACCGCTAGGTATCTGGGTTATTCTACAGATCGTTTCCAGACGCAAAGCGGACACAGCAGCAGATCTCGACGTCCAGCTTGAGGAATGTGCAATCTGCCATGAAGAGTTTCCGATGGACGCGCTGATAGAGAAAGAGATCGGTGGCTATAGCCGGGTCTACTGTTTTTGCGGCGGCTGCATTGAACAGCTGCGCCTCGACTATCAGGCAAAGGTGGGACACAGGGATGAGTAGGATAAGCGCATCAGTGAATCTGTCAACTCGTAAATCGCATGCGCGTGTTCATTGAACGCATGAACTCAATCTATCATGAAGGAGGTTGATATGTACGATCTGGTTACATTTGGCGAAGCAATGGTACGACTTACTTCGCCCGATTTTAGACGGCTTGAACAGTCGCCATCCCTGCTGATTGATGCTGGTGGGGCAGAATTAAATGTTGCGGTCAATGGGGCCCAGTTAGGACTGCGCACTGCATGGGTCTCTCGCTTGGTTGATAACTGGTCAGGGAGATTTATTGCTAACAAGGGGCGTGAGTTAGGCGTTGATATGTCCCATATTGCGTGGACACTGTTCGATGGCGTTGGGCTAGAGCGGAACGGTTTCTATCATGTCGAATTGGGCGCAGGTCCCCGCGCCAGCAGCGTCACCTATGACCGCGGTTATTCAGCAATATCAAACATCCAACCCGGCGAAATCGATTGGTCCCAGATTTTTGATGGTGCCCGTTGGTTCCATCTGAGTGGTATTACTCCCGCACTGTCCGACTCCGCAGCGGCAGTAGCGAAAGAAGCACTGCAAGCAGCACGCGCCGCAGATGTAAAAACGAGTTACGACCTAAACTTCCGCTCAAAGCTGTGGAACGCGGAGCAAGCACAGGCTGCAAATCGCGAAATGATGGAGCACGTCTGTGTGCTCATCGGTAATGAAGAGGATTTCGAGATGGCACTTGGATTCAAAGCGGAAGGCACGACTGAAAATTTCAGCCAACTTGACCCCGAAAATTATAAAGAGGTCGCACAACGGGTTTGCGAGGCATTCCCTAATATCGAAATGATTGGCACCACCTTGCGCGACGCAAAAACCGGTTGGTTAAACGATTGGCGCACACTTCTGTTTGACGGATCAAACTTCTACCTGTCACGCATCTACGAAAACCTCGAACTAGTCGATCGGGTCGGCGGCGGTGACAGTTTCTCCGCAGGATTGATCTATAGCCTACTCAACGGCAAATCACTCCAAGAAGCGGTCGATTTCGGTGGCGGCTACTCCGCGCTTGCACATACCTTCCCCGGCGACTTCAACTGGGCAACTGCCGAAGAAGCCGAAAATGCAATGCAGGCGGGCAGTGTTAGAATTAGGCGATAGATGTCTGAAATACCCCGTTTTCCTAAACTGCGAGCTTCATCTCATTGCAGATTGGCGCATCGATGCTTCAACTTGTCCATCGGATTTGCTCATTCAAGGGTTTTCGTTCAGGCGTTGGCACTTCAGCTGGATAGCCGATATAATAAAATCCGATAATATATTCCTCCTCGGAATCAATACCGAGCAGATCATAAGTGTTCTGCTCCATTGTGATTGCGCCGGTGCTCCACTGCATCCCGATCCCGCGCTCCCAGCCGGCAAGTTGAATATTCAGCATAGCACAACAGGTTGCCGCGTAATCTTCACGCTTCCGTTGCTCGTCCCCTTCTTGGATGCACGAAACCGCTACAATTGTGGGTTTGGAGGTGAACTTCTTGAAGCCTTGTTCGCCAACCTTAGCAAGGGTTTCCTCATCCGCAGCTGCAGCCGCCTTCGGGTTGGACGTAATCTTTTCGATCTGGATTTCACGATACCGCTCAGCGAGGATGAGTTTCGTTTCTCCGCCGATAACGGTGAATCGCCACGGCTCGGTTAGGTGGTGATTGGGTCCCCAGATACCTGCCTCAAGGATCTCTTCGAGAATATCTTGGGGCACGGGACCCGGCTTAAACTGAAAAATGGTCCGGCGAGATCGGATCGCCTCAGTAACAGGGAAGCTCTGATCGGTTGGAGCCGAGCGTATCTCAGTAGTTAGATTATCTTGACTCATCGTTTCCTCCTTTTGAAAATGAGACTCATTTTCAATTTCAGGTTTGGAAAGATTATAAACCTTATGGAAAACATTTGTCAAGAGATTTTTCGCAGAAAAAGTGCTAATTAAAAGCTATACCATCCGTTTTACACTTCCCCTAGAAAATGAACGTGAGAAGTTCCATCACGATTTGGTCCCAATCGCACTGCCAGCCCAGCGAGACTACAGCTAATTTCTATGAATAGGGTTGACCTCACCAATACCTTGTGATATACTGTCCACAGTGATAAATCGATACAATCACAAGATGGTATAATCACCTTTAATCTAAAGGAGTCATTCAATGCAAGTTGTGGATCTTGGTAGAACAGGACTGCGGGTTTCGCGGCTTTCGATTGGAACAGGTACGAGCGGCTGGGGTGGAAAATCGGATCAGACGGCATTGGGATTGAAAGGATTGGTGGACCTATTTCATTTTGCCCATGATCAAGGTGTGACGTTTTGGGATGCCGCGGATCAATATGGCAGCCACTCCTATATCAAGGAAGCCCTCAAGGAATTGGATCGCTCTTCAGTTGTCATCACAACAAAAACTGTTTCGCGCACCAATGAATCGGTTGAAAACGACGTCAAACGGTTCTTGAAGGAGATTGGATCGGACTACGTGGATATTGTGTTGCTACACTGTCTCACTGAGTTCGATTGGCCCACGCGCTATCCGGACGCTATGGAAGCCTTAACGCGGTGCAAAGAACAGGGGCTCATACGCGCGCACGGTGTCTCGTGCCACGACTTTGGTGCATTCCAAACGGCTGCCATGACCAAATGGGTCGAGGTTGTGTTAGCCCGGATTAACTACGCTGGGACCCACATGGATGCATCACCTGCCGACGTCATCCGGACGATGGAACAGATGGCAGCGTTTGGCAAAGGTATCTACGGCATGAAGGTGCTCGGACAGAGCAAGTTAGCCAAGGAAGATGGTCCTAGGAAAGGTATCGAATTTGTCATGGGGCTGCCTTGCGTTCACGCGATGACAATTGGTATGACGAGCCGGCGCGAAGTCGAAGAAAATGTTGCAATTGTCAACGAACTTGCTGATTAACTCAAGTCGCTACTTATTCCCCGTACGGATCTTACCACCACTAATAGTACTCTGCAATCCCAATGCAGGATAGATCTCGATCTTGCATTGGAGTATCGAACAGAACGAATATCTGCCTTCTGAAATTTTGGCAACCTTGTTTCCTAGTTAAAGGAGCCGTGTCTTGAAACTATTTGATTTGAAAATTTCTGGTCTCTTTATCTACGCTATTGCTGCGATTTTCCTTCAATCACCCTCAAAACTCCCGGCGCAAACTACGGAGCAGGCGGAACAGTGGCAGCGGGAATATGAGGAGAAAAAGGAGGAAAAGCGCAGTCTGGAAGAACAAAGAAATTCAATAATCCAAAGGGAACAAGGGATCTTACAGAAGCTACAGGAAATTGAATCCGAGTTAGCCGCCAAGGAAAGAGAACTCGCCCGCTACCAGCAAGAGATTGAAAATCATACACTCCAGGCAGCAGAGCTTCAGAGAGAATTAAGGGAGTTGAATTCTCAAGACAAGGAACAAAAGAAACGGGCTGTCAGGCGGATTCGTGCAATCTATAAGCTAGGCTATAATGGACAGGATGAGCACCTGCTGAAGATGTTGTTTGGTGCTCAGGATATGCAAGATCTGGTGGAAAAGTATAAGTACGTGGAGGTTATCGCCGAAGCAGATCAAGCTATGTTAAAGCAAATACAACTTCGACAAGTAGAAATTGCACAGAAATCCGCTGAACTCATTCACCTGATCCAATTGGCGCAGGAGGCATCGAAAGCTGCACAAATCGAACGTTCACGCCTACTCGTTCAGGAACAGAAACGTCAACAACTTCTACATAAGTACCGAACAGAGAAGGGAACGCATAACCAAGCGTTAAAGGAGTTAAGAGCTGCCGGTGCACAGTTGGAGAAGCGCCTCGGAATCGTCAGCAATGCAGGTCTTATAGAGCAAGCAGAGATGATTAAAAGCGTTCGGCCGGCACTGTTTGGTAAACTCCCTTGGCCCGTTGTCGGAGTGATTGTCCCAAACCAGAGGGACACTGACCGTGGTCTGACCATTCGAGCGAGGAAGGGGAAACCTGTATCCTGTGTTGCAGATGGTATTGTCGCAATCATCGAATCAATCGTGGGCTATGGCAACACGGTTGCTGTTATGCACGGGAATGGATACATCTCCGTTTATGCGCATCTGTCACGTACCTCCGTGAAACGGGGTGATACTGTTCAGGCGAAACAAGTCCTTGGAACCGTCGGCGAAACTGGATCTCTCATTGGCGCAGTGCTTTACTTTGCGCTCTGGAAGGACTATGAACCTTTGAATACGCGAAGATGGTTGACAAGAAACATGAATTGATATCAGTCGGTCTTTCAATCGACAGCCCGATTGGGGAGCAAAGCATGGCATACAGATACGAAACCGTTATCGGTTTGGAAGTTCACGCCGAACTATCGACAAACAGTAAACTCTTTTGTAACTGTGAGGTTAAGTTTGGATCTGCGGCAAATACGCAAACCTGCCCTATCTGTTTGGGGATGCCCGGTGTGCTGCCTGTGATGAACCAGCGGGCGGTTGAGTTCTCAATCCGCGCCGCCTTAGGATTAAATTGCAAAATTGCGTCTTACAGCAAGTTCGATCGGAAAAACTACTTCTATCCCGATTTACCCAAAGGTTACCAGATTTCACAGTATGACCTACCCCTTGCCTACGACGGTTATGTCGATTATGAGCTGGATGGCGAGACGAGGCGCGTTCGCATTAATCGCATCCATCTAGAGGAGGATGCGGGAAAGTTAGTTCATGCGGACGTGACGGGGAACCCAAATCAGAGCTATGTAGACTTCAACCGTTCATGTGTGCCGCTGTTAGAGATTGTCGGTGAACCCGATCTACGCTCCCCTGCACAAGCAATCGCCTACTGGCGTGCTGTCAAAGAAATCCTAGAATATGTCGAAGTTAGCGATTGCAACATGGAGGAGGGGAGTTTCCGCTGTGATGCGAATATCTCCCTGCGTCCCGTTGACAGCGAAGAATTGGGCACACGAACGGAACTAAAAAATAAAAATTCATTTCAACATGTGCTGACCGCTTTGGAATACGAGGAAAAACGTCAAGCGCGGATTCTCGATCAGGGCGGCGAGGTTATTCAGGAAACTGTGCTGTTTGACATCAACACCGGCAGGACAGCCTCCATGCGGAGCAAAGAGGAGGCACACGACTACCGCTACTTTCCTGAACCTGACCTTGTTCCTTTTGAGGTGGATCCAGCAGAAGTTGAACGTATTCGTGCGACGTTACCGGAACTACCCGCTGAGCGTCGCAAGCGTTTTGTCGCAGAATACGGCATTCCGACCTACGATGCAGAATTTCTCACTGCTACGCGGCAGATAGCAGACTTTTTCGACGAAACGGCACGCTTCAGCGGCGATCCAAAGGCGAGTAGTAATTGGATCATGGGTGATTTGTCGGGACTGCTGAACAATGCAGGGATAGAGATTCAAGATGCTAAAGTAACCCCCGCGCATCTCAGCGAACTAATTCAACTCATTAAAAACCAAACAATCAGCGGCAAAATTGCTAAATCCGTCCTGCCTGATGTCTTTGAAACCGGCAAATCTCCAAAGCAAATCGTCGAAGAAAAAGGGCTTTCACAGATTTCCGATGCGTCTGCAATCGAATCTATCGTTGATCAGGCCATCGAAGAAAATCCGGGACCCGCACAAGATTATCGAGATGGAAAGCAGAAGGCAATCGGTTTCCTTGTCGGTCAGGTAATGAAAGCCACCAGAGGCAAAGCCAACCCGCAGATGGTCAACCAACTCTTGCGACAGAAGCTCGACGGGTGAGGAACCGACAAACGATGGCTGAGATTGCCAACATTTTGCAGGCAGACACACCGTCAGGCAGTTCCCAAGTCATCCTTTTTATTCCGAGTAAAGATCGGGATGGTCATGAAATTGATCAAGCGTACTAGGTTGATGAAGGCTTGCGTGTTGTTGGTCAGCTCTTTCGAGGAGAAACTGCTTTTCCACCCGGTAAAGGCGTGTGGCGTGACGATGTACGCGGCGGGCAGCTTCTTTTTGAGACTACTGTAATGATTCTTTCGTTTGCTGATCCTAACGACTTAACCGAATTCACTTTATTAGAACTCAAAAAGTTTTTGATGCGTTTAGGACGGGAAACCAATCAGGGTGAAGTCGGTGTCGTTATAGATGGAATTTATTACGGCTTTACCCAATTTAAGGAGGGATAGCTACAATGTCGAAAGCTAAACAGACCGATCATTTGAAGGAACTCTTAAAGCCCGACATTGTCATTAATTTGGACAAGCGAGTTACCAGTCCATTCGATCTCCTCCACCTTCAGGCGCAACTTAATCAGATTTCCGACGCGTCTGCGATCGAATCAATCGTCGATCAGGTCATCGAAGGAAATCCGGGACCCGCACAAGATTATCGGGATGGGAAGCAAAAAGCGATCGGTTTCCTCGTCGGTCAGGTGATGAAAGCGACCAGAGGCAAAGCCAACCCACAGATGGTAAACCAGCTCTTGCGGCAGAAACTTGATGGGTAAGAGACCGACAACCGATTTGTCGAAGAAAACCCGGTGTTAGGGAAGTCATGACAACTCAAAGTGAGCGATATTATCAGAAGACAGCCAAAATCAACTTGAAAGGGTTGACACTGCTTGAGTTGGAAGAATTGGTAACACAGTGGGGTGAACCGAAATATCGCGCGAAGCAACTGATGTCATGGCTGTATCGCAGACGGGTGCGGATGTTCGATGCAATGACAAACCTGCCCCATAAGCTAAGGCAAAAGTTGGCGGACCTAGCTTACATCAGCGAGGCACGTGCCCTCACGCGCACAGCCTCTAACACCGACACGGCAACCAAATACCTGTTTGAGCTCACTGATGGCAGCCGGGTCGAAAGTGTCCTGATGTATGATCAAGACCGCATCACGGTCTGCCTCTCCTCACAGGTGGGGTGTGCAATGGCGTGCGATTTTTGCGCGACTGCAAAGATGGGGTTTTTCCGTAACTTAACGGCGGCGGAGATTTTGGACCAATTTATAACAATCGAGTGCGAGTTGGACGATGAAGAACGTGTGACGCATGTCGTGTTTATGGGGATGGGCGAGCCGCTGGCAAACTACGATCAGACCGTGAAAGCGATCCGATTGATGACGGATGCGAATGGGTTGGGGATATCTGAAGGGCGGATAACCGTTTCCACCTCCGGCTTAGCCCGGCGCATACGGCAATTTACTCACGAGCGGCTCAAGTGCAATCTCGCCCTCTCGTTAAATGCAACAACAGATGCAGATCGAACACGCCTGATGCCGATTAACGCCAAATATCCAATCGATGAAGTCCTCGACGCCACACGAGAATGGGCACTTGCAACGCAACGTCCCGCCACGCTCGAATATGTCCTAATCCGAGGTGTGAATGACAGTGTTGCGGATGCCAGACGCCTCCGCAAACTGATGGGGCGGCTGCCGTGCAAGCTAAATCTCATTCCATTTAACGAGATTGAAGGTGCCGATTTTCAGCGTCCGGAAGTCAATCAGATTGAACGATTCCGCCGCATTGTCGCAGATGGGCACCATGTCGCCCCGATCCGGTTCAGTAAGGGCAGAGACATCGCCGCCGCCTGTGGTCAACTCCGAACGATTTACGAAAAGCAGGGTGTGATGCTGCCCAGTACTTCGTAATACCCCCACCCAACACCGTAACTAACGGAAAATTCAGATTTGGTAATTCAGGTCGAGGGAAGAAATTTGCATCGGATAACAAGTAATTTCTTACACACTACAATCCGCAATTTGCGCCCTCCTTTGCACTACATGCTCCTCATTTTATCCCTCTGTCTGATTGGAGGGATAGGAAGTTGGTCTCAAGCGATCAAGCGTGGAAACACGCACTATAAAGCGGAAGAGTATGACGCCGCGCTTGAGGCATACCAATCGGCAGTAATAGATCGACCTGAAGATGCAATTTCCCACTACAATCTAGGGACAGCCCTATATCAAAAAAAGCAGTTTGAGCAGGCAGCCGATGAATTCAGACGGTCGCTTGATGCGGTAGACCCAAGCTATCAGGCGCAAGGATACTACAATTTGGGGAATGCCCAGATCCAACTCAATGATATAGAAGGGGCAATCCGATCTTACAAAAGTGTGTTGCGCTTGAACCCAGCAGATTTGGACGCCAAGCATAACCTAGAGCTCGCACTTGAGAAGTTGGAACAAAAATCGCAGCAGAACCAATCAAAATCCGGGGAGGAGGACGGAGACCAACAGGAACAACCCCCGCAAGATCAACAGAGCAGAGACGAACAGACACCGAATCAGCAGAATCAGGAGCATCCGGCAGAATCAGAACAACAGCAACGGAATCGGGAATCATCTGAGGGAGAATCTACATCCGAAGCATCTCCTACACAACCTGAACATGGGTCAATGCCGCAACCCGTTGAAATGTCCAAGGAAGATGCCATCCGACTTCTGGAGACTGTTAAAGATGACGAAAAAGAGATTCAGAAAAGGATATTACAAAAGCGATTTTCGAGACGCCAGCGGCACGAAAAGGATTGGTAGGAGGTAGAACAAAATATGGAGACAAAGGGGGCACCGGATAAAGCGTTCGCACGTTCAAGTGTTCGGCGGTTCAGGCGTTCATCAATGCTTTACGCTTTACGTTTCGTGCTTTTTGGATTCTTGGTTTCTGTTCTCTTGGGCAACGTTGCTTACAGCCAAAACATCACGGTATCAGCGGAGGTCACCCCAAAAATTATTAGCCTCAACGAAACGGCGACTCTGCGTGTAACGATTTCTACCAATCAGCAACTGGGGAATATTGCCCCGCCGCAGCTAAACGCATCACCGGAATTCAATGTTTCTTACGGTGGTTCATCCAGTCAATATAATTTCACCGCTAATCAGCTTTCTGTGTCGGTGATTTGGACTTACATGTTGAAACCTAAGAAAGCGGGACAATTTACGCTGTCCCAAATTCACATCTCTCATGGCAACAAAAGCTACACGGCAGATCCGATTACCATTGAAGTGTTACCGAAATCCCAGACACCTCTCCAAAGCAAATCGACACAAGATACTTTTACGGACACATTTTCCAGCAGTACGCATGAAATTGAAGCCTCCGTTGATAATTCACATCCCTATGTGAACGAACAGATCATATATACCTTTCGGTATTTCTATACTGCCCGCATCCCAAGTATCAATTCTCCCCAATATACGCCGCCCTCCTTGCGACAGTTTTGGACAGCAGAGCTGGAAAGAAAACAAGCTCGGAGACAGGTAATTGATGGAACTCTCTATTGGATTCAGGAAATTCAGGTTGGATTGTTTCCAATTACCGCTGGCAAGATCACAATCGAGCCGGCGAAGCTATCACTCCCGAGTATTGCGGGACGGGGGCTTCCTCAATCGTCCGAGGTGCTTGTCACAGATCCAGTCGAGGTCAATGTCCGTCCGCTGCCCCAAGAGGGAAAACCGGCGAATCTTGCAGGCACTGTCGGTCAATATCGTATCCATGCACAAACTGACCGACAGACAATCGAAGCGGGAGATGGATTCAACCTACGAGTGCAGGTCTCCGGGAAGGGAAATATCGAAACGGTGCCCGCCCCAACCATTCCTACGCCCCAGAATATGGCGATATATGACCCTCAAATTACGGATGCCATTGGTATAGTGGATTCAAAAGTTCAGGGCAGTCGCACCTATGAATATGTTATTATCCCATCAAAGGAAGGGCGTTGGACAATTCCCGCGATTGACTACCCTTATTTCGATCCACAAACGGGGAGCTACCAAGTTGCGCGTACTACCCCCATCACTATTGATGTGCTTCCTAACCCGAATGGGGTAACTGAAACAACACCCCCACACACGACATCGTCCGACATACACTTCCTCAAGCAGGACATTCGATATATCAAGCCGGAGGTGCTTGAATTATCTAATCAGCATCCTCACCCCGATAAGCGCGGATCATTTTGGGTTGCCCAAACCTTACCTATTGCTATTGTGCTGTCTGTGTGGTTCTATCGACAACGGCGAGCCAAGCGTGATCCCAAGCAACTTCGGGAGCGATATGCCGCGAAGAATGCCCTGCGAATCATCGAAGACGCTAAGAAACACTCCACGAATAAACCGATAGTGTGCTACGGAACACTCGCTAACGGATTGTACCAGTACATTGGAGATATCTTCGATATTTCACCCAGTGGGCTCAATCCGGAACTGGTACGTCAACGATGTGAGGAGGCGGGTTTCCCTGGAACTGCGGCGACACAGATTGTTGAAACGCTGACGCAGTGTGACTATGTGCGATTCTCTCCAGTTTCTGCAAATCCAACAGATATGGAAGATACGCTCAACTGTGCCGTGGAAGCGATTAACGAAATTGAGAAGATACGTCAATTGAAGAGATGATACGCATTGTGTATGTGAGTAAGGAGATTTGAAGGATGAGGGGATGGAAAAATGGAAGGATAGCAGATAAGGGGGGATCTATCCCACGTTTCGCGCTGCTCGTCTGCTTCCTCTGTTTCTCTTTATGGAGCAAGCGTGTCTATTCCCAATCGCAGTCAACTCTGGAGGCGAGTTATCGGAGCGCCGATGCTTTATATCAAAGTGGGCAGTATCAACAGGCCGCTGAAAAGTACGAACAGATTGCAAGCTCGATCCAAAATGGTGCCGTTTATTATAATCTTGGCAATGCCTACTTCCGTCTTGGTAATAGGGGAAGAGCCATTTTGAACTACGAGCGTGCCAAGCAATTGATGCCAAGGGACAAAGATACAGATTTCAACCTCAAAGTCGCAAAGGCACGGAATGCCGATTCATTTGACCTCGTTAAACCCCCCTCCGGTTTTTCGCTCTTATACAGTGTTTTACACCCAAATGAGATTGTTTGGGCAGGGCTTGTTCCTTATTGGATTGCAGCTGTTAGCCTCGTTGCAATCCAATTCACTCAAAGCCATTATTTCCAACGGGCATTACGATATATTGTCCTGATTGGGGGTATTATCTGGCTGTTTTCTTTATTGGTGTTGGGCTTGAAAATTCGAGAGATTAACCTGCCGTATGCCATCGTCGTTGCGAACGAAGTTATGGTGCAGAGTGAACCTGATTTGGGTTCTGAAACAATTGCCCTTCCACTACATGAAGGCACCAAGATTCAACTTCAGGAGGAACGGAACGATTGGGTGAAAATCTATCTACCCAATGAAAATTCAGGATGGCTCACTGCGGAGGCAATCGAAAAAATTTAGGAACGATATGTTTCTAAAAGAAAGGAGATTTCATGGAATTATTAGGTTTATTGACCTTATGGTTACACGTCACTGCTGCCGCGATCTGGGTTGGTGGTAATTTTATGATAGCGATGGTGATTGTGCCTTACTTCAAACGCTCGCTACCCCCTGTGGAACGAATCAAAATCATGACGCAGATCGGCAGAAACTTTGAACCGATCGGGTGGGTGTGTGTGGTCATTCTCATCTTCTCTGGTTTGTTTAACATTTTTACTGCCGGTGTGTTAGGGAATCCAGATTTGATTGGGCCCTTTATGCGGATGCTTGGCATCAAAATCCTTCTTGTCCTTATTTTGATTATCTTGACCGGAATCCACGGCTTTATCATAGCACCGCGGTTAGCGCGGGCTGTTGAAGAACTGGAACCGGGAACTGAGGAACTTCCCGAACATATCGACAAGATGCGTGGTCAGATGGCAATGGTGTCGAGTCTTATCGGTGTGTTTTCCCTGCTTATTCTGCTTGCTGCGGTTGCGTTGCGGCTCGGAATCTAAGTGAAGGATAAACCAATGGTAGGGGCTGCGGTGCCTAATATTGTAGAGAGGCTATCATTATGACTCGTAGAAGGAGGCGAATTCTAAAAGTCACTCTCTATCTGTTATTAATCTTTTTGTTGGTGCTAGTAAGCGCGATAACTTTCAGCATTATCAAACTGCGGGGGTCTCTGCCAATCCGCGATGGCGAACAACAAATTAAGGGATTAGATTCGCCGGTTACGGTGACCACAGATCGCTTTGGGGTTCCAACGATTATTGCCTCGACAGGAAGGGATGCCGCGCTCGGGCTGGGATACGTGACCGCCCAAGATCGGCTCTTCCAAATGGATTTGCTGCGCCGCCGTGCCGCCGGTCGGCTCTCCGAAATCGTCGGCAAAATCGCAATAGAAACCGATAAGCGACAAAGAGTTATCGGTTTCAACCGTGTGACCCAAGCGATTGTTGCTAATTTCTCCGATGAACAGCGGGAGCTTCTCGCTGCCCACGCCGATGGAGTGAACGCCTTTATCCGCCAAATGGATACGCCTCCTTTTGAATTTCTCCTCTTGGGTTATCAGCCAGAGCCTTGGACGATGGAAGACAGCATCCTTGTCGTCATGAATATGTTTCAGGTGCTCTCTTTCGAGGAAGATGACGAAAGGATGATGTCTATCATGGAAAAATCGCTTCCATCGGAAGTTGTCGCTTTTCTCACCCCCGATACAGATAGTTACACTCAGGTTCTCTTGGGAGGACCGGACTCTCACCGACCAATTCAACCCATTCCTATCAGGGCACTCGCTTCAATCCGCCACGCACCACAGCAGAACGGAGAACGATTGGTTCATGCAACACACAAAGTCGTAGGATCCAATAATTGGGCGGTTGACCGATCGAGGACAGTAGATGGTCGGGCGATTGTGGCGAACGATATGCACCTCGGCTTGTCTATACCGAATACGTGGTATCGGGTATCTCTCCGCTACGGGAACGTTGATATTTCGGGTGTTATCCTGCCGGGGGCTCCTGCCGTGGTCGTCGGATCTAACGGTCATGTGGGATGGGGATTCACCTATACCTGCGGAGATTACCTGGATCTCGTCCGTTTAGAGATTAACCCCGAAAATCCAGAGGAATACAAGACGCCAAATGGCTGGAAACGATTTGAGGTCGTCAACGAGCGAATCCAAATCAAAGGAGGGCAGCAAATTGTCCAACCGATTAAACTCACAATATGGGGACCTGTCAGTCCAACGCCACTAATGGGTCAACCGGTCGCCATTCATTGGACAGCGCTACAGCCCGAAGCGGTTGGCATGGAGCTGCTTGATATAGACCAAGCGATGACGCTCGAAGATGCACTGCTTGTTATGAATCGCTTTGGCGGACCACCGCTGAACGTGGTTATGGCTGATGATACCGGACGAATTGCGTGGACATATTGTGGGAAAATGCCCATCCGAAAGGGCTTTGATGGATCTTCTACCAAGTCTTGGGCGGATGGCGATATTGGTTGGGAAGGCTATATTCCACCGTCTGAATTGCCGCGTGTGATTTCTCCGTCAGAGGGGTTTCTAGCGACCGCGAATAATCGAACGCTTGGTAAAGACTATCCCTACGTCATCGGTCATAACTTCGCCAATAGTCATCGGGCTTACCGCATTAACCAACGGTTGCGGGAAATGGATCAGGTTACGGAACAGGATATGTTCCAACTCCAGTTGGATACGACGAGCCACTTCCATAAATTTTATCAACAACTAGCACTGTCCGTTTTGACTGATGATGTAGTTGCAGGTAAACCACGCTTATTAGAGGCACGGAAACAGATAGAAGCTTGGAATGGTAAAGCGGAGGTGGACAGTGTAGCTATTGGGCTTTTGGTTCGGTTCCGACAAATTCTTGCTGAGGATGTATTTGAACCGTTTTTAGTTCCTTGTCACAAAACCGATAAAAGGTTCTCATACGCTTGGAGGAATATGGAAACCCCACTCCGCGCGCTGCTAAAAGAAAGAGTTGCAGAAATCCTTCCAGACCCAGCGAATTATCCAAACTGGGAGACGTTTATCCTCTCAAAACTGGAAAAATCCATCGAACAACTGCTTAGTGAACACAACCTTAAATCATTAGATCAATTGACTTGGGGCACTATTCATAAAACTCAAATCTCGCATCCGCTCGGGTTTATTCCTATGTTGGGTCAGATACTGAATATGCCTCAGAAACCCCTTCCCGGGGACGATTTTTGTGTTCGCTCTCCGCGTGCATCTGAACGACTAGTTATTTCCCCGGGGCATCATGCGGATGGGATTCTACATATACCTTGCGGTCAATCGGGTCATCCTTTATCAAAAAACTACAAGGACCAGTACAGCTATTGGTTGAAAGGGAAGCCTCTACCTTTCCTGCCAGGTCCAACTACCCATACACTGACGCTCAATCCCGCTCCCTGACCTTAGAAGCCTATTCAATAAAGTATAGGCTTGACTGAATCTCTGCTGTTATACTATAATGAATGGTTAATTTCTTTAGGGCGTTTGCCCGAAATCGATGGCTACTGTCTGATTAGAAATTAAGACGAAAGAAAGATTCGGACGTTTTTCGCGCTTGTCGGCAATATTAACTAGAGGACCTGTTACGACTAGCTGGAAAAAGGAGAAGACCAATATGGCGTTGACAGATGAGCAGAAACAAAGTTTTTGGGAAAACGGTTACCTCGTCGTCCGAAACCTCCTCACCCAAGAAGAAGTAGAAACCCTCGGCGAACGAGCGAATCTCATCGCTTCCGGCGGAGCACCGCATGTGCCAGAGCAGTGGATTCAAATGGAGCCCGCTATCAGAAGCGGCGAGATTCAGGCGGCGTCAAAAATCGAATCCGTTCGCAAGTTGTGGAGCCTAGTTCCTCATGATGAGGTGATGCGAGCACACGCTGCCAATCCGAAAATTGTGAGCGTCGTCGTTGATTTACTCGGTCCCGACATCAAGCTATACGGCGATCAGTTATTCATGAAGCCACCGAAGCACGGCTCACGTAAGGAATATCACCAAGACTCAAACTCGTGGAAACACCTCATCCCGTACAACCTCGTGAGCTGTTGGGCAGCGATGGATGATGCGACGATTGAAAACGGGTGTCTGTGGGTGATTCCGGGCAGCCATAAGTGGGGATTAATCAGCAGGGAACGGGAGCAGGAAATCGAAAGCCGCGCACTTGAAGGGGAGTGGGATAATGAAGTGTCCGTCGAGTTGAAGTCAGGAGATTGTAGTTTCCACCACAGCCTGCTTCTGCACAGCAGCCATGCCAACCGATCATCGAAGCAGCGACGGGGATACGCTACGCATTATATGTGTTCAAAGACGAAATATTTGGGGGAGACACCTAAACCCGATTATCCGCTGATTTGTGGTCAAGAATTTCCCAATTATGTTTAATACCGTCTTATCGGCTTAACGTCCTAACAGTGGGACAACCCGCGCGGTTGCCCTATTCATTAATTCACCAATTCCGTAAGGGAGATTGACAATGCAATCAGTTCAGGTTTTGACAGCCGCTTGGTATGGCGACCGAGAGATCGACTTGACGTTTCCTGACGATTGGGACCTTAACCTCATCGCTTTTGAAGAACGCCCGGTGCTGACGCAAGATCAGCTGCGACAGGCGTTCCACCAGCCGATTGAGTCACCAAGAATCGCGGAACTCGCACAGGGAAAGAAAAGTGCCGTCCTCATCGCCGATGATCTCACGCGGCCCACGCCGACTTCAAAGGTCATGCCCTTTATCTTAGACGAGCTCCAAGAAGGAGGCATTGCCGAGGAAGATATCTTAATCTTCATGGGCTTTGGCTGCCACAGACAGATGCGGCACGATGACATCACCAAGAAACTCGGTGCGGATACCGTAAATCGTATCCGTGTCAAGCAGAATGAGTTGGATGACCCATTTGTCTATTTAGGGGATACGTCGCGAGGGATTCCGCTGCATATCAGCCAGTGGGTGATGGACTGCGAACTCAAAATTGGTATCGGTGGGACATGGCCACACGGCACCGCAGGTTTCAGCGGCGGTGGCAAGCTTGCTATCCCCGGTATCGCAAGTTACGAAACTATCAGTCGTGCGCACGGTACGTTAAAGGGCGGGGGCAGGGCTGGAAATGTCGAGAATGAATTTCGGCTTAACTCCGAAGAAGCCGCCCGGATGGCGGGATTGAATACCACGGTGCTGACCATCTTGGACTACAAGCGCGAGATCACCGGACTTTTTGTCGGCGATGTGGTTAAAGCGCACCGCGCTGCCGTTGATGCTGCCAAAGAGGCGTACGCTATCCAAGTAATGTCCGACGCCGATATTGTGATTACCACCGGCTATCCGCGTGACCACGACCTTGCTTACGGTGGTCAGGGCGGTTGGCCCATGAGACATTCTCAACAGGAGGCAACGCGTATTCTGATTAATACTGGCACCGAGGGGGTTGGCTATCATCGGGGAGGCATCCTCGGGGGCAAACGACTTCGCGAGGACGAAAATCGTGAACGCGACGAACGGAAGCCGCTGGTGAGATCAGGGGATTCGGATTATATCCTCTTCTCTGATGCCGTGGGTCCGATGGAGGTATTGGAAACCCACCCCAAAGCCAAATTAATGGAATCGTGGGATGAAATTCTCGACTTTCTGAAGCAGAAATATCGTGACCAGAAGCCGAAGGTAGCGATATATCGCTCGTCAGCGATCGCTTATCCACTAGATTAAAGTTAGCGGAAGGAGACAAATATGCAATCTGTTCAAGTTTTAACAGGTGCCTGGTATGGCGATAGAGAAGTCGACTTGGCGTTTCCCGACGATTGGGACATCAACGTCATCGGGTATGAGAAGCGTCCGGTACTGACAAAAGACCAGCTGCGGCAGGCGTTCCACCAACCGATTGGGTCGTCCCGAATCTCGGAGATAGCACAGGGTCAGAACAGTGCCGTCATCATTTGCGATGATTTAACCCGTCCAACTCCCTCCTCAGAAGTTATCCCCTTTATCTTAGAGGAGCTCCAGGACGGTGGTATCTCCCAAGAAAACATCATTTTCTTCATGGGCTTCGGATGTCACAGAAGCATGAAGCATGCCGACCTCGTGAAGAAGCTAGGCAAGGACACAGTACGCCGTTTTCGGGTTAAGCAGAACGAGTTGGACGACGCCTATGTCTACATCGGTGAGACCTCGCGTGGGGTTCCGCTGCACTGCAACCAGTGGGTGATAGACTGTGATGTAAAAATTGGCGTCGGGGGCGCGTGGCCCCATGGCACCGCAGCATTTAGCGGTGGTGGAAAGATTGTCATCCCTGGTGTGTCGAACTATAAAACCATCAGCACCGCCCACGGTACGATGGAAAGTGGGGGCAATGCAGGGAATGTCGAGAATGAATTTCGGCTCAACTCCGAGGAAGCCGCTCGAATGTTAGGGGTGAATACAACGGTGATAACCACCCTTAACGACAGACGGGAAATCACCGCTCTTTTCGTCGGGGACTTGGTTGATGCCCATCGCGCTGCTGTCGAAACCTCTAGGGTTGCTTATGCAGTTGCACCGATGACGGACGCCGATATTGTGGTTACCACCGGCTATCCGCGTGACCATGACCTCAGTTATGGTCAAATCGGTGGGTGGCCCATGCGGCACGCATCGCCGGAAGCGACACGCATTTTAGTTTCCTCCGGGGATGAGGGTGCGTGCTATCACCGAGCGGGCATCCTTGGGTCGAGACTTCGCCGAGAGGCGGAGAACCAAGAACGCGAAGAACGGAAACCGCTAGTTAGATCGGAAGATTGGGATTATATCCTTTTCTCTGACGCTGTGGGACCCATGGAGGTCTTGGAAGCGCAACCTAGAGCCAAATTAATGGACTCGTGGGATGAGATCTTGGATCTGTTGAAACAGATATATCGTGACCAGAAACCCAAGGTGGCGGTATACCCATCCGCGGCGATTGCTTATCCGATGGAAGAAGGCACAGAAGGACTATATCAGTCGGTATGGTCCCGCTAAGGCAGAATCTAGCACCCTTGCGAAAATTTGAATCCTTCGCAGGGGCACTATTGTTGTCATTAACCACATCAGATAGGAGTTATGCACTTGAGTTTGTAGTAGCACAATTCAACCCGCGGCACGACGGGCGATGAATCACCCCATTACAAATCACGATTCCTTTGCGTTAAAAAAACAATTACCCAATCGGAAACCCCCGGTTGGTGTAGGGAACAACGATCGTTGTTCCCTACGGGCTTGTTGATGGAGTCCTTACTGTAATCACCCGATTCATCGGGGGTTGTGAGTCGTATTGTCCGGCGATGAATCATCGAACTACGAGGGTTTGAACGTTCAACTGCGTAAGTCCTATAAGAGTAACCAACGGATTAATGATCATGACAACGAAATCCAGATCCACCGGATGGTCAACCAAAGCCATCCATGCCGGCGAAGAATCCCTTCCCAAAACGGGTCCCCTCGTTCCGCCCATCTACCAGAATAGCACCTTTCAGTTTGAGACGGCGGAGGAGTGTGTCACTGCGTTCACGGACGAAGATTCGGGCTACGTTTATACACGGTGGGGCAATCCAACGCAATCTGTCCTCGAAAACAAGATTGCGGTGTTAGAATGCGGTGAAGCAGCGTTGGCAACAGCGTCGGGAATGGCAGCTGTGAGCACGGCGTTGTTGACGCTGCTGGCGCACGGAGACCGCGTCGTGGCGATGGATTCTCTCTATTCCGGCTCATACAATATCCTGAACGAAGATCTCCGTCGCATGGGTATTGAGACCACATTTGTGGACGCGACCGACGCCGGTGCAGTCGAGCGAGCGATCCAACTGAATACAAAAGCCATCTATATCGAAAGCCCTGTCAATCCAACGTTGAAGCTAGTTGACATCGCTGCCTGCGCGGAGATTGCAAACGCGCACGGGGTTACGTCAGTCATCGACAATACTTTTGCTACGCCGTGTGGGCAGCAGCCAATCTCCCTCGGTATTGATGTCGTCGTCCACAGTATGACCAAGTATCTCAGCGGAAATGGTACGGTGGTCGCCGGCATAATCGTTGGATCGAAGGAGTTTATCGATTGTGCGAAGAAAGGTGCGCTACGAAACTTCGGGGGCGTAATCAGTCCGTTCAACGCTTGGTTGACGTTACACGGGATCGCCACGCTGCCACTACGTTTTGAGCGTCACTGCGCCAATGCCCGCGCACTCGCAGAATTTCTGGAAAATCATTCGGCGATCGAGAGAGTGCACTACCCCGGTCTGCCAAGCCACCCACAACACGCGCTTGCCAAACAGCAGATGAACGACTTCGGCGGGATGATCTCTTTTGAACTCAAAGGCGATATAGCGGCGGGAGAGAAACTAGTGAATCGGGTTGAACTCTGTGCGCTTGCAGTCAGTTTGGGTGACGTACGGACGTTGATCTGTCACCCCGCTTCGACGACGCACTCGCAGGTTTCGCCGGAAGCGCGGAGGCGCGCCGGAATCACCGATGGGTTGGTAAGGGTTTCGGTCGGTTTGGAGGAAGTGGAAGATATTATCGCAGACCTTGATCAGGCATTAGCATAGGGCAAACACAAAAATGGGAGTGACGATGTAAGGGAATCTCGAGCTCTTGGTGACTGACCGTAGGAAAAAGGGAAGGATGGAAGATCCTACCCGATTTTCCCCCAATCTTCCAGTTGTTTCCCGTGTGGCTCATGTTAAGAAATCGTGCAACAGAAACCGAGTTTTTTCTTGAAAACTCGGTTTCTTTTCGTGTTTTGCACTCTTTTTGTCCCCGTAGGTCGGACTTCCTAGCCCAACCACACCAATGAACCAATGTACTAGTGAACTAATGATTTTCACGTTTCACGCTTCCGGTATTTTGATCGGCAAATCCAGCCGATCTCCCCACTCTTTCCACGAGCCGATGTAGTTGCTGACTTTCTGATAGCCTAAAAGCCGCAACGCCAAATAGCTGTGGGAAGAGCGGTATCCGCCCTGTCAGTAGGACATGACGCGCTTTTCCGGCGTAATGCCTGCGGATTCATAGAGTGCGCGAAGTTCGGCAGCGGGTCTGAACATGCCGTTCTCGTCCAGATTGTTAAGCCATTCGATATGGACGGAGCCGGGGATGGCGCCGCCTCGTGCAGAGCGAGCGACATCTCCGTAGTGTTCGGCAGCGGCGCGCGTGTCGAGGACTGCAAAATCACCTGCATTAAGCAACCCGTGGATAGTCTCCGCATCCATGTGGGCATCTGATTTTGAGTCGGTTGAGAATTGTGGCAACTCCTCTGGTGCTACGGCTGCGGTGCTGACCTCCCCACCTGCAGCAGACCAAGCACTGAGTCCACCATCCAACACCCGGACATCTTCATGCCCCAGATACTCACAGAACCAGAACCCGCGTGCTGCTTTAACGCCAGATTCGTTTTCGTACCATACGATTGTCTTGGTCGGGTCAATCCCACGATCCTTAAAAAGATAAGCAATCGTCCACATAAACGCGTTGTACGCCTGTTCGCTCGTGTCGTTGAGACTGATTGCGAATAGATCGAGATGGATAGCACCGGGGATATGTCCCTCAACATATTCATGCGTCGGTCGGACATCCACGAGGCAGATTGAACCGTCGTCGAGTCTGCGCCTCAACTCTTCAGCGGAAATCAGCAACTGTGGATTCGCGTATCCTTTGTCATTCATTATGTTCTCCTTATTCTTGGTGCTTTGCTCATTGAAAATGACTTCTATCGACTCTTTTTTTGCTTCTGGAGTCAGTCCATGTAATTGAATCGGGTAAGGTTATCGGACATTTTTTTTGCTTGTCGAGACTGGCAAAACCCGCGTGTTTACTGGATCAAGATTTTCGATTTTTCCCTGAAAACCGCTTAAAATGTCTGATAAGAAATATTATCGGATATTTTCATTCCTGATCGAAACGCTTAATATCGACTCTCAGAACGCCCCCTCTTTTTTCACCGTCAACTAAGAAAGTCAAGGGCAAGCGATCTTCTATTTCAACCTGCAATGTCTGTAGGCTGTTTAATTCTTTTAGCAAAAAGAAATCTGATAATGAATTGATGTCAGCCTGTAGCCTTATCAATCGAGTTAATTTTTGAAGGACCGAAAGGTCTGGTATATGATTGCTGTCAATCCGTAACTCCCTTAATCGCGTTAAGCCCTCTAGGACCGAGATGTCGGATATTGCGTTATCGTGAAGCCACAAAGCCTCCATTTTCCTCAACCTAGCAAGTGGAGATATGTCGGACACAAAATTGTGAGCAAGAGATAGCCATTTTAGATTAGGCAATCTTTTCACAGGAGAAATGTCTTCTACGTTATTGCTATCAAGATTTAGATTTTCTAGGTGGATGAAGACCTCAAAAAGTGAGAGATCTGCTACCTCGTTACCCTGAAGCCATAATCCCCTTAGATTAACTAGCCCTTCCAAAGGTGAAAGATCTGATATGGTATTTCCCCAACAGTTTAGGTATCTCAGATTCGTTAATTCTTTCAAGGGAGAGAGATCCGACACAAAATTGCCGCCTATATGCAGGTTAGAGAGATTCGTTGCCTCCTCAAGCCCAGTCAAGTTGGACACGCTAAGTTTATTCACATCCAACTCTTGTATATTCGCCATTTCATTAACGC
This sequence comes from Candidatus Poribacteria bacterium, assembly GCA_047517405.1. Lineage (GTDB taxonomy): Bacteria > Poribacteria > WGA-4E > WGA-4E > PCPOR2b > PCPOR2b. The sequence goes on from JAKZSX010000268.1 coordinate 23,691, forward strand.
TGATTGGCGCGTCAGTTCCTTTATCAAGCACTTTTTTTATTGCACCCCGGAGGTTGGCATCAGGTATATCTACATGTGACATAATGAACATTTTCCTTTCTTTTTTTTTGTCCAAACGCTTGTTTCAGAGCTTGTTATGCTTATAAGCCGGAACGTCCTCGCGCCTCTTGCTCCTCTCGTATTGCTTGCGCTAGCCGTTCTTGCTCCTCTTGCTCCTCTTGCTCCTCTCGTACCTCTTGCGCTAGCCGTTCTTGCTCCTCTTGCTCCTCTTGCTCCTCTCGTATCGCTTGCGCTAGCCGTTCTTGCTTTATCTGATCATCAAAAGTTGGGAAGCTATCTGTAGTATTGGTGCTAGAGGATTGATTGGCGATCTCTTTGGCATGGACAGCAATCTCCCTTAAACGTTCCGCTACAAGATCGCCTTGTAGATAGTAATGAATCGCGTCAATACTAAGACTAAACTCTTTTGAACATTTCTTGTCTCGCGAATTTTTGTAACTAGGGCGTGTTGACATTTGTGGCATAATAGTAATATGTCCACATTCACCTTATCTGATACACAATGGTCAAAAATAGTATCATTCCTTAAAACTTGTCCTGACATCTATACCGGACAACAAACAGACTTAAAACGGTTTATC
>JAKZSX010000269.1:0-36023 GCA_047517405.1 Candidatus Poribacteria bacterium
CGCTTTTCCCCATTCTGCCCACATTGGGCGTGAGCGCAACATTTTAGACCGGTAGCTGCGTATAACTCTTGACATCTTTTAATAATTTTGATTATAATTTGGGCATTCTCCATTTTGTGAGGACCCGCATTCATCATTTTAGCTTCATACCATATGACGACACATAAAGGAGAGAGCCGATGCTAGACGGTATCAAAAAAGTACTACAAGAGCTCTTTAATCGGAATACCTCAGTCAAAGGAAGTTTGCCGCGAGCCGCACCAAGTGCCGAAGAAGCAATTATCCCTTTTAATCCTGCTGAATATGCAATCCAACCTCAGAGTCTCAAGCGGCTGATAGATAACGGGCACGATATTGTTTTATTAGACGTGCGTGAAACGTGGGAATACGAAATTGTCCATCTTAAAGATGCAAAGCAGATCCCCCTAGGAGAGCTATTACAACAGGCGTCTTTACTGAACCCCTACGCCGAAATTGTTGTATACTGCCACAAAGGAATGCGCAGCTTAGATGCAGCGCAGCTGCTACAACAGCTTGGATTCAAGCGAGTTAAGAGTTTGGTTGGTGGTATCGATCGGTGGACAAGGGAAATTGATACTGAACTTCAGCGATATTAATCTTCCTGAATCAGTCCCTCTCTTGTAGGCAATATTCACGTTTCACCCGTTGATGGCTTCTATCTTTCCACGCAGGAAAGCGACACACCCATCCACCTCTGCTTCGCTGAGTCCGTGAAGAATTATCGGCATGTCGGAGTCAACGTCGTTGAGCAGTGACAGATATTGGTCATAATCTAAAAGTCCCTTTCCTGCGGCAAGATGGCCCGCTTCGCCATCACGGTCAAGGTCTTTCGCGTGTGCAAAGGCAATATGGCCACTAAGTAGCGCGAAGGCTTCATCAAGAATTTCACGCATACGCGGCAATTCTCCGGCATGGAAGATATTGGCTCCATCCATAACCACCTTCAGATAGGGTGAACCAATCTGGTCGATTAAACGACAGGCTTTGCTTGCAGAATCGACCACATTCGCAACTTCTGGCTCAAAGGCAAGGGTGACTTGGTATTCCTCAGCAACCTGTATGGCTTGACGCATTGAAATGAGCAAATCGTCCCACGCCTCCGGTGAGTCATTGTCAGGGTGTCGCCGCCACATACTATTGGGGTCTCGTGTACCCGTACATAGCGTAATCACCGAAGTACTTAGCCTATCACAAGTCGATGCTAACACACGCAGGTTGTGCAATCCATCGGCGCGCTGCTGCAAATCGGGATGAATCATGTTGTAGGTGCCAGAAAGCGCGGTCATTGTGATGTTACGCGCAGCCATCTCTTCACGGATTTTATCGCACAATCCCGACTCAATATGCGTTGGTAGCTCAGTCATACCGGCACTGGAAAGACCGAATTGCATGCAGCCTATGTTATGGTTTGCAACAGCATCCAACTCTTCCTCTAGCGTCGCACGGGCAAAGGTTCTAGACATAATTCCAATCTGCATTCGCATCCCCTCCTTAACTCAGACCAATTCTCAGTTTATACATAACTAATCCATAAGCGAGTCACCACTATACCACCCTTCATACGCCGGATCAACAGAAAATCAATTGATACTACGACAAGTAAAAATCGAACGCATGAAATAACAATTCATCGGACATCGCTGCCCCTATTCTCTTATTCTCCAACGCGCCTGAACTATGCACACATTATCAACCCTACTCAAAGCCAGTTGGCAGGGCTGGTTAAATAACATTCAATACGTCTCAGAGGAGAGACGAAAAAAGATTGCAGAGGCCATCGGTTTTCTAGTGTTGATGGCTGCTTTATATCTGATGGGACGCGCTATCTTCAAAGCGGTAGGACAGCAGGCTGCTTTGAGTCCCAATGCAAATGGACATACCATACTAGCCGCAATCAATATCTGTGTGGGACTCGGCGTGTTTATTCTGGTGAAAAACGCAATGGAGGACACGATCAAGCAGTTTTACGAAGCCACAGATACAGCACTGCTGCTGTCGTCGCTCTCTCCATCAACCGTTTTCGGATTTAAGCTTGCCCAACTCATTGCATCGAACTTATCCAGTATGGCGATGTGGCTGCTCCCCCCGTGGATAGCATTCGGACAACTCTTCGATTTGCCGTGGCATTTTTACCTAGGGCTCATCCCAGCCTGCTTCTGCCTACTCGTTATCATCATGACAAATGTTGCGGTCATGATGATGTTCGTTACGCGCTTTTTTTCTTCACAGCGAATGATACAACTCCTAAAAATTGTCGGCGCAACGATTGGTGTGACTGCCGGATTTTTCCTCTCAGTCAGCTTTCTCGCATTTGAGTGGGCAGATGAGATTGCCAAATTTCTCTTGAACCGATCGAAACTCCCTACCTCCGACTGGTATCCACATCTGTGGACAGCGAAGTTGATGATGAGTTGGCTCCCTGAATCGGGAATCCAACCGTTACGGTGGGGGATCCAACTAGTCATTGCAAGCATAGCGATACCGGCCTTAAGCGTGTTATTGGCTTCCAAAATCTACCACCAGAGCTGGGAATATGCTAGGCGTGTAGAAGTTGATCTAAGACAGCGCAGCAAGAGACGGAGGACAACTGCCTTCCTAGGTCGAGGTAAAATCCGCTCAATGATGGCAAAGGATTTTCACGTTTTCCTTCGACATAAGGGGCGGGTGACAATGATTGTAATGCTAACCCTCATCCAGTCGATACTGCTATTTGCCGCAGCTTACCAGATACGAACCGATGGTGAAAGCGACTACGGGGTGCATCTGCCGCTCTTAGGCGGGCTAGCTGTTCAAATCATGATTTACAGCGTAATGGCGACATCCGGGCTCTCATGGGGAGGCTGCAAAGCGGAAGCGAAAACGTGGTGGTTGCTAAAATCAAGTTCGATTTCGCCGGCGTTGCTGTTCAACAGCAAATTTTTTATCGGAATCCTCTGTGCAATTGCTTACGCAGAAGTGTGGTTTCTTGTAGGATTAATTCTGTTTCGAATACCCCTTCAGCTATGGCTGCCAATCCTATTGATAACTACAGTGATTACGGCAACAGCCACAGCTTTCAACACAGCAATGGGGACGCTGCCTTGGGTCGCGGAAATCGGAGAAACAGATCGGAATTCCAGCAAGCAACCAATCCTCCGACTAGCAACGCTTTTAATAACAATAATCACTAACCTAATCCTACTCAGCGGACCCATCATAGTATTGCAAATCGTTGTCCTTGGAGAAATGGAACTCTTTGGGGGAGAACAGAACGGCTCACTTTCCACACCACAACAACTCACGATTGCGTTTATTCTGAGCATCCTCCTTGGCGTATGGGTCATATCATATCTACTCGGCAAGCAATCGTTGCGAAAACTGCTCCACAGATAACAACTGAAGGTTAGGACGAATACCGAATCACACTGTTATCCCCCACCTGCATATGTCTAAAATTTTTGTTGAAATGGAGCTTGCAATATGCTAGAGTTTAACCCATTCGATATACATGAACGTGAACAGACAAAACCGTGTAAAATGGGTAAAAACGAAAGGACCGCATATATTAGATTGGAGGAAATTGAATGGCAGCTACCGAGAAAGTAAGAATTGCAGTTGTTGGTATGGGTATAGGCAAACCCAACGGACTCGCCTTGTCAGCAAACTCGCGTGGACAGGTCGTTGCGCTTTGTGATTTGCTGGAAGACCGTATGCAGGAATTTGCAAAGGAATTGCCGGAAGAAGTCAAATTTTACACCGACTACAAGCAGATGTGCAAAGACCCAGAAATTGATGCCGTCTTTGTCGGAACGCCGAATCAATGGCATGTCCCTGTTGCGCTGGAGGTTGTGCGAAATGGGAAGCACGTTCTAGTAACCAAACCGCTCGCTGATTCGGAAGCAGCGGCGAAAGAACTGGTTGCTGAAGCGGAGGCAGCAGGCGTCGTGAACATGATGTCTCTTTCCACCCGCTTTGGTCCTGACTGCCAATATCTTGGGAATCTGCACCGGCAGGGATACTTCGGTGAACTCTACTACGCAAGAGCCCGCAGTATCCGAAGAAACGGCATCCCAGCTTGGAGTCTGGGATTCATCCAGAAAGGTGGCGGTGCCTTTCGGGATATGGGCGTGCATGTCCTCGACGCTGCGTGGTGGACACTCGGTATGCCCAAACCTGTGGGTGTGTTAGGGGCTGCCGGAGCGAAGTTTGGTCCCTACGGATTGGGGTATTCGAGCGGCACGACTCCACCTAAATCGTTCTACGACCAGTACGCATCGGACGACTACGGCGGCGGTTTCATCCGCTTTGAGGACGGCACCGGTTTACAGGTTGAGAGTTTCTGGGCATCTCACCAACCGGGTGAGCTTCAGATTGAGTTGTTTGGCACGGAAGCGGGCGCTAGACTCAGCCCACTCACACTCTATCGCTCAGAGGACGGTACCACCCAAGACATCAACGTTGATTCCCCAAAAGGGCTTCAATCTTGGGATAACATTGCTGCGCATTTTATCGACAGCATCTTGGATGGTAAACCGTGTGCAGCCCCACTCCGCCACGGGCTTATCGTGCAGCAGATGATGGAAGCCCTACTTCTGAGCGCAGATACCGGGAAGGAAGTGCGAATCGAAACTGATGAATAATGGAGGTTGGTTCTGAAGGACTGCCAATTTATAGTAGGGAACGCAGATCTGCGTTCCCTACTACCGAGCTCTGAGAATTTCTTTACCTTCAGTTCCAAATCCTCATTTGCAAATTTCTATGGAACTGTGGTATAATTGGAGTGCACAAATTTTCCGAAATCGCAGATAACCGAAAAGATTAGGCATGTCCGAGGAGAGATAGAAATGGCTTACGTGATTGCTGAACCCTGCGTTGACGTCATGGATACGGCGTGCGTAGATGTGTGTCCGGTCGATTGCATTCATACAATAGAGGGGGAAAAGCAGCTTTATATCAACCCCACCGAATGTATTGATTGCGCCGCATGCGAACCCGTTTGTCCGGTCACCGCAATTTTCATACTTGACGATGTACCAGAACAGTGGACATCCTATATTGAACTAAATGAGAAATTCTTTGAAGATTTTGTTAAACCGATAAAAGCAGGGGCAGCAGCAGGGGAAGATGGCGCAGCAGCAGCGGACGAAGATAGGCTTGGAATCGAAGAGTTTGTACAAACCATCGAGTCTCCCACGTCTTCGATTCGTCCCATATTCCGCCCGTTTGTCATGTTCTCCCAGCTTGTGTTGGGTGCCTTCGACGCAAAATTTAAGCGCGAACTTGAAGAGATGGCTCAGAATCCGATCATCTTCAGTGCGGCAGTCTCAACGGGAATTAACAGTCTCATCAACTTAACGCTCTACCCACTTGTGCTTTTCCTCCTTTTTTCCGGTGGGAATATAGAATCTGCCCTGTTCACCGGCAAAGGCAACTTTGCGATTTTTCTCGGTGTTGTCTTGGCAATCCTTGAGGGTCTCTATCGATTTAGAGATGACCTCACTACAACGGACACAGAAGAATCCTCTCGATATGGGGCTTCGATATACGGTTGGATCCCATCGCTGATTGCTCGCGTATTGTTGCCAGTGTTGCGACCAGTGATTGCAACCGAACCCGCTTCCCCACGTTCAACCATGCCGGGTGCTGTCCTCACCGATGGACCTATTTATCAAGAGGATGTCCGTGAACGCTACCGCCGCTACGGGATGCTAAATCGGATAGAGGAAAAGGTAGACCGTTACATCATCGAAATTGAATTCCCTCGTTGGGTGCCTGACTCCGCATATAAGCGGAAGTATAATCTCCCGGATCGGATGCCAGATTACACATATCAGGTGAACCTTGGAGAAGGCACAGTCACTACGGAAGCCAAATTGGAGGATCCCCGGTTTACCGAATTCGTTGGACGTACTAGCTCGTTCCCTCTCGGATTCAGTAATATGTTTCGCATCAATGGCCAGCCCGAAAACTTCCAAGCAATGTTGCGGGATAAGGTCCTGCAGATCATCGTTCCGAAATCAGGTAGGATCGAAGATCTCATTATCGAACGTCCAGTTCACTATGCGAAGATTAAGGGATAGTAGCAATAATTCCGAACCCAAGAAGCGGAATCTGGAGTAGTCCTCCGGGTTCCGCTTTTTTTATTTTCAGTAGGAAAACACCGTGCTAACGGTCAAAACAAGATTGCCCGCGATATCTTGGAAATCAGTGGGTATATCTCTACTCGAAACGAGACATGCCTAAACCTTATAAAACCCCTGAGTGGGAAACAGCGGGGTTCAACCACATCTGGTTGCCCTACACGCAGATGCAGACAGCACCGTTGCCGCTGCCGGTCATTTCTGCCAGCGGTGTTCGGCTGACCCTAGCCGATGGTAGGGAATTGATTGACGGCATTGCGTCATGGTGGTGTGCCTGTCACGGATACCAACATCCCCATCTGACAAAACAGATTTCAAGACAGCTTGATACGCTGTCACATGTCATGTTTGCGGGATTTGCCCATGAACAGGCTTACACACTTACACGCCGCCTCGTTTCCATCACGCCAAAGGGATTAAACCGCGTATTCTTCTCTGACTCCGGTTCAACCGCCGTTGAAGTGGCGATGAAAATGGCGGCACAGTTTTGGTCTAACCGAAAGGAGCCGGACAAGCGCAAGTTTATCTGTTTTCGGAACGGCTATCACGGCGACACCATGGGCGGTATGTCACTCGCCGACCCTGAAACGGGGATGCACCGGGCATTGAATCACTACATGCCCGAACAGTATGTTTTCGACATACCCAACAACAGGACAGACCTGGTTGCGCTCGCAGAATCGTTGAAGAAGATTAGAGAAACAGTGGCAGGGCTGGTTATCGAACCATTGGTTCAGGCAGCAGGTGGAATGAAGTTCCATCTCCCTGACATGCTTGCTGAAATCCATCGGCTTTGTAAGCAGCACCGGATCTTGTTTATAGCCGATGAAATTGCCACCGGGTTCGGCCGCACTGGCTCCATGTTTGCCTGCGAGGAAGCCGGCATCAGACCCGATATTATGTGTCTGGGCAAGGCTCTCACCGGGGGCATGGTGGGGTTGGCAGCCACGCTAGCTACGGAGGAGGTGTTTGAAGATTTTCTCTCAGATAGACTAGACACAGCGTTGATGCACGGTCCCACATTCATGGCGAATCCACTCGCATGTGCCGCCGCCAATGCTTCACTCGATCTGTTTGAAAGGGAACCCCGAATCGCACAGATCCAAGCAATTGAGACACAGCTACGAGAAGAACTGAAACCGTGCCATAAATTGGAAAATGTCGCCGATGTGAGGGTGAAAGGAGCTATCGGTGTTGTTCAGTTGTCGGACGCGAACGGGGAATATATACTGACACTCCGGCAGCGGTTCATAGAAGAGGACGTGTGGCTCAGACCGTTTAGCGATGTAGTCTATATCATGCCCGCTTTTACGATCTCACCAGCAGAATTAACTCAATTAACCGATGCAGTGTTTAAGACCTTAGCAGCCAAATAGCACTGTCCCTGCCATCTAACCCCACCCTACTGTAGTGCATGAGACGAACCATGGGAGATCTACTCACGGATCATCAAAGAAAAAATCGAAGTGAGCAAGACATGCAGCGTCTGCCTGCTCAACGCCATAAGCACTCGCTGTAATCCCCAATTGCAACGCCGGGTATTCCCGACGCAAATGGTCAGCAAACCCAAAAAGCCATTGATAAATCACCCCAATCGACTCGGCGCGTGTATAATGCTGATGCCCCAGTGCGTTGCAGCCCTTTAAGAGGCTGTCCTGCGAACCCAAAATCGGGCGATCCAAGATGAGCAGATCCGCTGCTGTTTCTTCAAGCAATGTTTTTACCGCCTGTGTGAGGTAGTAACCGTAATCACTCAAGACACAATAAATCACCGGGCCAGCTTCGTGAGTTACGGGTTGTTGGGCTTCCTCCTCTTCTTTATCCGCATCGTGATTTTTCGGTAGTGACTTCCACTGGAACACTGGCACCGGCACCAACCGCCACGCCAAACGATCCAATACCGCTGTGTGAACTTCAGCAATTGGAAGACGAATCCCGAACTTACCCCCACCTTCATGCACCCGTTGACTTATCTGCTTTACTATTTGCAGGTCTTCGATGTCCCAGCCGTAATCGAGGGCAATCAAATTTCCGGGTCGCACTGACTTGATTGACATCTCCCATTCAGTTTCCAGTGATACCCATTGGATTTCAGGGATTTGTCGCCCCATATCTTTAGAATATGGTGAAATATACGCCGAGATATCCTGAATAATCTTTTGAATTGCAGCTTGGAAATCTTCTTCAACAAGCATCGTCCAGACCTTGGGGCTATCCACCGACTGACTTGGCGGCACCCGGATTTCAGTCCCATTGACAGCCGTCGTCGGCATTAAGCCAATCGACGCGGTTTCTCGATCTGAATAGACCGTGTAATATTTGAGGAGACCTGGGCTTTCATTCCCCAACACCACACCGCTATTCATACCGGTATCACCCACCAGAACAAATACCTCCGATGCAATCCCCTCCCAGGGCGTTGGCAGTGGTGCCTCCAGTGCGCCCGACAGTCCGCACCGCCAGATTTGCAGACTGTCCCCTCGCCCCGCGAACAGAGGTAGAGACTCAATTATCATATCTTCCACAAAAAACGCTGAATCCGTCAGATTCTGAATCGTCAGCCATTTGCGAATCACCGGCAGATCTGGATAAATCTCGTAGTGAACCCACAGATAAAAGGTCGGTTGCGCTTCCTCGTCGGAAGTGTATGTGAATTGAATCGAAACCCGCTTGCCCCCGCCCATTTTCTGGATAATTTGATAATCGTTGTAAGTCAGTAGGTCGCTATTTCCAGAAAGGACAATCTCGCCGACCCGAAACCGAAATTCCTCGCCCGGTCGATCTACATAATTTTGTCCTGAAGGTTTGCGGGTGTAACGGATAGTCTGAATTTTGTGTAACCCCCGATCTAAACGCATCCAGCGTTCTATGGAGTCATTCCCCATGTAAAGTATGCGCGTTTTTAGATCAAAACCAGCATAGGCACCAATTTGCCTCAATGGCTGAAGCTGCCCTCGCAGATCAGCGATTGAAACTGTACGTTGATCCTTACTGCTGCTTCCGACGCAGCCGATACACATCAGAACGATGGATATGTAACCGAACCACCTTATGTGTGAAACATGAGATGTGTCAATTCTTGGGACATGGGGACTTAGACGTGTCATGCCATTTTTACTCGGCACTTTCAAAAAGGTAGGATTATACCATCTTTGATTCATCGCGAAGCGTTATCGTCCATACAGATCAAACGCACTAACCCAAAGCCTCCGTGATGAGGGAATATAGTTTCGGAACGGTGCGATCAAAATCCCCGGAAATATGGTAACTCTCGCCGCCATCTTTCACAGTGCGGACCAGGATTGTCTTCTTGGGACGGTGGTAGTAGTGCGCGTCTGTTGGACTGCCTTCCTCCCGGAAATCGGCAAATTCGATTAAATCAAAGTTAGCCGTGGTGAAATGTCGGACTTCTTCACTGCGTTGCGCGGCAATGTTTCGCGCCATCGACAGGCTCTTAAGATAAACCTCCGGTCCCATCACTGCAGAACCTAAGTTCAGAAACACGCCTCCCTCTAATTTCGAGACACTGTGGGCAAAACGCAGGAAGTCCTCGCCAGTTGTGTAGCCCATCGCAGCGTAATCGGCGGCGGGGTGTTGGTCAATGATGTCGTAGCCGATCCCTTTATGCACGGTCATTGGTACGTCCAAACGATATGCCGCTGCAAACATACTGATTGCCCGGTATGGAAATTGGACACCGCGCTCTCCATTTTGAATCAACCGACCAATCGCCTCGCCGAAGCCAATTTTGTCGTGATAGCCGCGGGTGATTGCGTCGTTGAGGTAACGTCCAGTTTCCTCCCAATTCCCAAACTTCCCGTCCCAGATATATTGCTCCACATCCTCCAGCGTCGCACCGATTAGGGCAAGTTCAAAATCGTGGATGGCACCGGCACCGTTTGTTGCCAGATGCGTGAGGATGCCGCGCTCCATCAGATCAATAATATACTGCGAATTGCCTCGCCGCATGACATGCGCGCCCATCATCCATATCACCTGTTTCCCTCTTCGATGGGCTTGAACTATCCGATCCGCCACTATCCGCAAATCATCGTTTTCATACGGCGGTGTCTGCGCGTCCAACGGGTAGATGTCCGCGACCGTCATTTTATGTTCCCGTTCAGCTAACGGTAGAATCTTCAACCGCCTCCGATCTAATTTTGAATAAACCACAAGTCGTAAATCTCCCTGATTGTTAGCCAAAAACAGAATAGGGCAGCGGCTCTCCCTGTAATCCAGCCAGCAGGTTCTCAGCCGCCATCGTTGCCATCCGCGTGCGGGTCTGTAAGGTGGAACTACCAAGATGCGGAAAGATGAGGGCGTTATCGAGCGTCAACAGTGGATCGTCCGTTGGGATGGGCTCTGGATCTGTCACATCGAGTGCAGCGCGCGCGATTTCCCCCGTCTTTAATGCTTCGTATAGTGCCGCTGAATCCACCACCGGTCCCCGCGCAATATTCACAAGGATTGCTGTAGACTTCATCTTTTCAAACTCTGCCTTGCCAATCAGATGATGGGTCTCCGGTGTCATCGGGACATGTAGGGTTATAAAGTCAGATTCTTCGAGCACGCGATCAAAGCTGGCATATTCAATGCCCAACTCCGCTTCCCAGTCCTCGCGGCGATTTCGCTTGTAATATAGAACCCGCATATCAAATCCCAACGCCCTTTTGGCGACCTCATAACCGATCCTGCCCATGCCGATGATGCCGAGCGTTGCGTGATGCACGTCGCATCCGTGGAAGATATTTGGATCGTAGCATGTCCAACGCTTTTCCTGAACATAGATACTGGCGGGGACGAGGTGTCGTGCCGCCGCGAGGAGTTGCGCGAAAGTTGTATCGGCGGTGGTTTCACTCAACACGTCGGGCGTATTGCCAACCGCAACGCCCTGTGCCCTCGCGGCCTCCGCGTCAATGTGATTATATCCAACACCGACGTTGGAAATTACCTTAAGATTAGGAGCACTAGCGATCATCTCCGCTGTCACCGGCTCGTGACTATAAGTGACTAGACCATCAAGTCCCGGCAGCCGCTCTGCAGTCGGAGGCAGGATTTCACTCGTATGCCAGATATCAACTTCGCACTCTGCCTCAATCATCTCCAAGGCTTTTTCTGGGATCGGACGGGTAATAAAAATTTTCGGCTTCAATGACGATACCTCCTTCGTGGAATGTGATGCGTGATGAGTGACATGAAGCAACCACTTGGCTTCAGCTCTTATAATTTCAGGATTACCAGATTTCTGAGACCTGACAGACCTTGTGTGCAAAAATTTGTGCCCACTTAATACACGGGAAAAACACCTGCCATATCTTCCCTTCAGGTGACCTCTTCCCATAAAATGTTGACAATGCAAGGGAAACAGCTATAATATAGCTTAGAGGACTCGACGTAGCCGTCGCTCGCTGATCTCATTCGGATATTATAATCCACAAGGAACGGATTCTCAAGGGGTTTCTATCTTTGATAGAAACTCACTATGAGGAACGGCATAAACCCAAAAGAAATCTCATTGAACCCCCAAGCCAAATATTCGACACCCCAATCCCAACAGCCACAGATCCGTTGGGGTGCGATCTGGCTAGGTCTAGGACTCATCCTTATTAACAACTACTGGTTATTTGCGATGTTGCGGTGGGAACAAGGTCTCCCAACGACCATGTCGCTCTTCTTCAATGTGATTTTCATTTTCGCGTTTGTGGTGGTTGTGAACTTTTGGCTCGCTCGGTTTTCGCCGCACTTGGCATTGACACAGGGCGAATTGTTGACACTCTATGCAATGCTCTCCATCGCCTCCGCAATCGGCGGGCATGACCTGTTCCAAGTCGTTGTCACCAATATCGCGGTCGTTGGCTGGCTGGCAAATGAGGAAAACGAATGGGCGACACTGTTTCACCGCTACCTCCCCGATTGGCTAGCGTTGACCGACAAAAACAGCATCACCCCCTATTTTGTCGGTGAATCCAGCCTTTACCTCGCCGAAAATCTTCAGTTATGGTGGAAGCCGGTTATTGCGTGGTCAGGGTTTATTATCGTTCTCCTTTTCACCGCTTTCTGCATCAACGCCATCCTTCGGAAACAGTGGATCGAAGCAGAACGGCTCAGCTATCCGATTATCGAACTCCCACAGCAAATGACCACAACCGATTTCTTTCGGAATCGATTAATGTGGGCAGGATTCATCCTCGCCGGCGGCATGGATCTCATCAACGGGCTGCATTTCCTGTATCCTATCATCCCCGGGCTCGGTGGTGAATTTTTTGACCTTCGCCCATTTTTTACCACAAAACCGTGGAACGCTATCGGTTGGACCCCGGTCGTTATCTTCCCCTTCGCCATTGGAATGGCATATTTCATACCCCTCGATCTCTCCTTCACGTTCTGGTTCTTCTATGTCTTCTGGAAATTTGAAATGATCATGGGAAGCATCTTCGGATTTCAGCAGATCCCTGGCTTTCCCTTCACCTTTGATCAATCATTTGGCGTCTGTGTTGGTGTGCTGATTCTCGCACTGTGGGGAGCGCGGCGTCATTTGCGAACTGTGCTCGTGAGTGCATGGCGGGGACCCGCTCCCCATCGGCTGCCTAGTTCCCAGAGTAAAGAATCGGAACAGGAGGATCTATCAGAGAGAGCGGTTGAAGCTAACGAACCAATCTCCTATCGCACCGCTGTACTCGGATTAATTGTCGGCTTTATGCTGTTGGTTGGTTTTTGGACGGTAGCAGGACTACCACTCTGGGTCGCTGTTCTTGTTTTCGTCATCCATTTCACAACGGTAACTGTCATCACCCGCATCCGTGCGGAATTAGGACCACCCATCCACGACCTGCGTGCAATGGGGCCCGATGTGCTACTGCCGAAGATGTTCGGCATGCGGCGACTGGGAGCAAGAAGTCTCAGCCTGTTCTCGCTTGTGTATTGCTTCAACCGTGCTTATCGGGGCAATGCTATGCCGCACCAGCTAGAGGCGTTGAAACTCGCAGAACGTACAGGGGTGTCGTCACGTCGTGTTGGATACGCCATACTGCTTGCAGTTGTTCTCAGTCCATTGGCTTCGTTCTGGTTTTCGCTGCACATCGGCTACAAATCCGGCGCGTGGGAGGTTTGGTACGGCTCCATCTTCGCACGCACCCAAAGCTGGCTTACCAACCCGGCACCTGTTGATGTTCTGTCGATCTTAGCGATGTGCTTCGGGGTAGTCTTCAGCTTCCTGCTCACCGCTGTGCGCACACGCTTTATCTGGTGGCCCCTATATCCGGTCGGATACGGTATCTCCGGTACATGGGCAGTCAACTTTTTCTGGTTTTCCGTATTCATCAGCTGGGTGATTAAGTGGTGTATCCTCCATTTTGGGGGCTTAAAAACATTTCGTAACTTAGCACCCTTCTTTCTCGGATTAATACTGGGTGAATTTCTCGTCGGCGGTGTGTGGGCACTGATTGGTGTGTTGTTGGAAAAGCCGATGTATCGGTTCATATGGTAGATGGGACACCTGCCTCCTGCTCTAGCTCGATTTGGCAATCCAGATCAAGCGGCTGAAAACTACCACTGTTCCCAACAAAACGATTGCAATTCGGAAGAGCATACAGTATAATATCACCGTTTCAAGTCGGAGCAGCTTAAAATAATGAGGTGCCGCAGATCTTCAGCGTCATAACCTTCATTCTTTCGGAGGTATCACCATGCCAATTGGCCCAATGGAACTGATTATTATTCTTGTCATCGCACTTGTGGTTTTCGGTCCGAAGCGTCTACCAGATATGGGTCGTTCACTTGGAAAGGCGATTCGGGAATTTAGGAATGCTGGCAAAGAGATTCAGAACGACATTGTCGAATCAATTGATAAAGATGAGCGTGATTCGACCAAATCTGCGAATAAGACGGTTTAGTTATTAGCATGGCTTCTGATGAGTCAATGTCCTTTTTAGATCACCTTGAAGAACTCCGTCGCCGGATTATCATCTCCCTGATTGCGATCACGATATGCCTATTTATAAGCCTGTGGTTCAGGGATCAGGCAGTGGAAATTATAAGGCGACCCGCTGACATACCGCTCAACGCACAATTGGCGAATTGGATAGACCGGAGCGTGGGTTCAGATGGCTCATTCATGGCGTTCCTGTCAATTGCCCTGAGAGCAAAAGCAGCGAGCACAGTCCAGCTTAATAAAATCGGACCCGGCGAAGCCATCATGGCTTTTCTCAAGATTACCGTAACCTTTGGCGTATTACTTGCGTCGCCCGTTGTGCTCTATCAGGTTTGGGCATTTGTTTTCCCTGCCCTAACGCAACAGGAGAGGAAGTTTGCGCTCCCACTATTTCTAACTATCGTCTCCTTCTTCCTTGTTGGGGCAGTTTTTGCCTACTTCATTGTCCTACCTGTTGTCGTCCAATTTGCCGCGGGACTCTTCTTTGATTCGGGTGTCGGCAACCTATGGAGCATTGATCGGTATGTGGGTTTTGCAGCCGGTGTGATGCTAGGCTTCGGCGTTGCGTTTGAACTCCCGATTGTTATGGCGTTTCTATCACGCATCGGCGTCATTAATGCCCAAGGTTTCCGAGAGCGACAGCGATATGCCGTTATGTTTATCTTTGTTGCAGCAGCACTGTTGACGCCGGCAGATGTATTGTCTATGTTATTAATGGCGATTCCACTTATTTTATTATATCAGTTGGGAATCTTCCTCGCCTTTCTTGCAGAACAGGAGCCTGACAGCTATGCCTAATCTCGACTTACGGGAACAGTTAAGGCTATTGTACGAATTTCAGCAGATTGATGCCGAAATCTTGGGGTTGGATAATAAACTCAAGTCAGTGCCACTCAAGATTAAGAAAGCGAGTGAACAGCTTCAGATCCATGAGCAAAAGCTACAGGCGAAACAGGCGCAACTAGCTGATGCCGGAAAAGTGCAACGGTCCAAAACCGCGGAACTTGAAACGGAGGGCGAGCAGCGCAGCAAATATCAAGTACACTTACGGGAGGTGAAGAGTAACAAAGAATATCAAGCACTGGATAAAGAGATTAGTTTTATTGAAAAGAAAGAAGCGGAAATCGAAGATGAAATTCTATTAGCAATGCTGCAAATGGATCAACTTAATGAAGAACTTGCTCAACAACAAAAGGAATGTAATGCCGAACAGGAAAAACATAACGGACAGAAAGTCGAATACGAGCAGGAAGTAAAAGATCTTAAAGCAGAAATTGCGAAATGGCAAGGAAAACAACAGGACTTCTTCCCCCAGATCGATCCGGGGTTGATGGACCAGTATCAAGCCCAGTTCAAACGTTATCGCAAGGGACTGGTTTCACTAGTCCTTGAAAATGCGTGCGGCAATTGCCATCTTACGATACCACCCCAAACGCTACAGGAGGCTCGTAGGTATGGGCAATTCATCCGTTGTGGAAGTTGTAGACTAATTCTTTACATGCCACCTCCCTCTCCTGACGATGCTCCCGCCGAAGAACCCGTTTCCGGTTCACAGTCCTAACCTTCCATCGCCGCATATACCCAAAATGCCTTTACCCACCGGCATATAGCACGATAGCTCAATTCGAACGCAACCCAATATCTGTATTGCACGATTTGATTTTTCTTGATCTACCTCCTCTGCCAATGGAATAGTTGTATCTATAGCTACCAGCAGTATTTTTTATTTAGACACATTTTTTGAAACTAATCCAAAAATCTTGCGTATAGACACGGCACAATGATCTATCAAAAACTTGGCTTGGAGAAGACACATGACTGTAACACAAAAATCGCTAATCCTTGCGGCGATGGTACTCTTGAGGGTACTCTTGTCTGTATCCGCTACGGAGCAATCAGCAAGCGCGTCTAAAACCGCCGAACCCACAACTAACATAAAATCTCCCTTTCACTTGACCACTATTGTGCTTGATGCTGGGCATGGCGGCAGAGACCCCGGGAATGTCGGTCAAGGGCGCGAAAATGAAAAAGACATCAACTTGGCAATTACACGCAAGCTGGCAGCACTGATTCGGGAAAAAACAACCTATGAAGTTCATCTCACCCGATCAACAGACCGTTGGATTTCATTAACAGATCGTGCCGGTTTTGCCAATCAATTTTCATCTAGTCAGACGTTGTTTATCAGCATCCACTGTAACTCACATCCCAATTCCCGTGTTCACGGATTGGAGAGTTATATCTTTAACTTACAAGCGACTGATAAATTTGCAGCAGAATTAGCCAAATGGGAAAATGACGAAGAGGTCATCAGTCCCGTCGATTTTATCATCAGCAATCTACATAAGAGAGGCATCGAAAAATATAGTTGGGAAGCCGCCCGTATTGTGCAATCTGTGCTTGAGTCCCATCTCGGAGCACGAAACCGGAATCGAAGTGCGCCGGACAAAATAGTCAGACGAGCACCTTTTCGCGTCCTTGTTGATACCAAGATGCCAGCCCTTTTGGTCGAATTGGGATATCTAACAAACAAAGCAGAGTACCAGAAACTTAGCTCACCTACTTACCAAGACAAAGTGGCAAATGCTTTGTTAAGGTCAATTAAGCAGTTTGATCAGGCGACAAAGGCATCTTTGAACAACCGTATTGGGGTGCGGTTACCTTAGAATGAATCTCGTCCATGTGAAGGTGTGAACACTTCGCACGGATTTTATGCTGATAGATCGGAAATTGGAGCTAAGGGGAAGTGACGATATTTTGGAAGACTTAGGATCGGTGGGCAGAGAATCTTGTGGAGGCAAATTCGGAAGGTGTGTTGAAGCATCAGCAGAAGGACAACGGGAAACACATTACCTCAGTCTTTAACCGGAGGGGCTTTCAGATAATTCGGACGCACTTTTCGCCGTGGATAACTTCACCAATCAGAGACGGTGATTCGCCGGACGCTCGAAGCGCAGCAATCGCCGCATCGATTTGGTTCGGTGGTAGTATAAGTACCATGCCAACACCCATGTTAAACACATGGTACATCTCGGTTTCATCTACACCACCTTCCTCTTGAAGGAACGGAAAGATTGACGGTATTTCCCAAGTGCCCTTCTGAATCTCCACGCAGCAATTCGGGGGAAGAATACGGATGATGTTATCTGACAATCCACCACCTGTGATGTGGGCGATGCCTTTAATATCGCAATGCTCCCGTAGGGCAAGCACACTTTTTACATAGCTCTTATGATACGCGAGCAGCTCCGCACCAATCGTTGTACCAAGTTCGGGGACGTACTGATCCACTTCATAGCCACAAACCTCAAACACAATCCGCCGGGCAAGCGAAAAGCCGTTTGTATGCAAGCCGAGTGAACCCAAGCCAACCAAGCTATCCCCCAGCGCAATCCTGCTTCCTGTGATTAATTGCGACTCTTCGACCACACCAACGATTGTGCCCGCAAGGTCATATTCACCCATCGTGTAGAGTTCCGACAGCTCTGCAATTTCCCCACCGATTAGCGCACAACCAATCTCCCGGCAGCCCGCCGCCACACCACTCACAATCTGCTCAATCACTTCAGGGTGCAGCTTACTTGTGCCGATGTAATCTAGGAAAAAGAGCGGCTCCGCCCCTTGAACAAGGATATCATTTCCGCAGTGCGCTACAATATCGAACCCAACCGTATCGTGCCGCCCCGTCATAAAAGCAACTTTAAGTTTTGTGCCTACGCTGTCGGTGCTTGACACCAAGACCGGCTTTTCGTACTCGCCAAGTGCAAACAATCCCCCGAAATTACCGATTTCGCTTAAGACTTCAGGACGGTGGGTCGATTGGAGGTGGGGTTTTAAGCGTTTCAGTGCGTCCTCTTTTGCGTCGAAGGAAACCCCTGTGCTGGCGTATGTTAATCCTTGTTCAGCCATCGGAATTGTCAGATTCCTTTCGTTTTTCCATCCGTTGATTGAAGGATTCCATGCGTCGATTGTCGATAACCGCCATTATCTTGTCCATTTTTAATAGGGAAGCAACCAATACTACAATACATAACCCAACCGTGATTAACATTGCATTTTCTGCGGCGGTCTGTGGGGAGGTTGTTGGGCTCAGTTTTTGAACCAGCAAGATTGCCGGTTGATACACCACTATGCCGAGAATCGCGCATAAGATAATGGCGTAAAAAGTAAATCGCCCCTGTGATGTGGATAGACCTCGCCGGACGTTTTGAAAGGGGCGGGAGGACTGAGGACGCTCTCTTCTTAATCTGTTTTGCATCGGATTTCTCCTTTGGATTAGATTATCAACTAGGCTCCCCGTGCAGCCATCAATCCCCTTCATTCACAAAACTAATAGGGAGTTGGGCAGTGGATTGTCCACTAAATTCAACAGGATAGTTGCCATCAAAGCAAGCTGTACAAAAATCTTCGGGTGACTTCATACATTTGAGCATGCCATTGATGCTGAGGTATCCTAAACTATCTGCGCGGATGTACTTACGGGTTTCTTCGATGGTGTGCGAGCTAGCGATCAGCTCTTTGCGGGTAGGGGTATCAATACCGTAAAAACAAGGATATTTATTAGGTGGAGAAGCGACACGGACATGAACCTCTGTAGCACCGCCTTGACGTAGCATCTTTACAAATTTTCGGCTCTCAGTGCCCCGCATAATGGAATCATCTACGACCACAACGCGCTTGCCTTCAAGCACATCACGAATCGGATTTAATTTTACCTTGACCATCAGTTCGCGCACTTCTTGCGAGGGGTTCATGAAAGCGCGTCCCACGTAAGAGTTTCGGTAGAGACCCACATCAAACGGAATACCCGATTCCTTTGAGTACCCTAGTGCAGAAAGTGTCGCCGAATCCGGCACAGGAATGACGATATCTGCTGCCGCGGGACACTCACGTGCTAGTTGGCGGCCAAGTTCACGCCTCGGACGGTTAACGAACTCACCGAATACAACGCTATCTGGTCGCGAGAGGTAAATATACTCAAAGATACATTGTGATAGATGAGGTAGTGTCTGCCCAAACATAAATGATTTGGGCTCTTTATTCGTCCCGGTAATAATAATCATTTCGCCAGGACTAATCTCACGGATTGGCTCTGCTTCAATGACATCGAAGGCACACGTTTCAGAAGCAAGAACATACGCGTCGCCAGCACGACCTAACCAGAGTGGACGGAACCCGTAAATATCTCGCACACCGATCAAGATGGATTTTCCCATGAAGACGAGTGAATACGCACCGCGAATCTCCTTGAGGGCATCCAAGATGCGATCTTCCAGCAGCGTCTGTCGGGAACGAGCAATAAGGTGAGCGATAACCTCTGTATCGGAAGTCGTGCTAAAAATTGAACCAGCGTCCTCAAGGTCGCTGCGGATACGCTGGGCGTTCACAAGATTCCCATTGTGTGCAATCGCAAGGGGACCCCGCTTGTATTCCCGCACCAGCGGTTGTGCGTTCTGAAGGGTGCTTTGCCCGGTTGTAGAATACCGGTTGTGCCCTAGCGCAAGGTCACCCTCCAGCTTTGACAAGGAATCCGAATCAAAGATGGTTGCAACAAGCCCCATACCATGATGACATGTGAATGAATCGTCGTCTGCAGCGACAATTCCTGCGCTTTCCTGACCACGGTGCTGAAGGGCGCGTAAACCTAAGTAAGTGAATTCAACTGCCCTAGGGTGTCCCAAAATGCCGAATACCCCACACTCACATCTTGGTTTATCATCAAACTCATCGAAATATTCCATATTTGGGTGATTCTCCAATTCATCGGGTGTTTCGCCACACACCGGCACGCTGTTGTATGACGCCTAAAAGTCTGGTCAGTCTGGATCTGGGCTAGGGCTCAACAGATGCTGTCTGCCTTCGCTCCACACTAAGCCGGTAGCCAAGGATCGCGCCAATCGGTGCCGCAACGATGTACAAGAGCTCGGGAGGGCATTTTATCGCTAGCAAAATGCGAAGAGGTAGAGATATGATAACGGCAAGCAATTGCGCTATATTTAGGAGCACGTAAAACAGCAAATTCGAGGCGACCAACGCTTCCCAGTGTATATTCAGCAGCGACATCAACGCAACTATCGCAGGCGCACCAAGAAAAGCTCCTTGATATGTACGCTTGCGGTCTATATCAACGCCAAAACGGTGTCCGGCAAATATAACACCTTCAGCAACACCGGCGAGAGCACTCCCGTATGTTAGGCCAAACGAGATCAGCAGAAGTAAACTCACCCAAAAACCGTGTTGTACACGGTCGCCGATTAAGCCTCTCCACAATAGTAGTTCAACAATTAAGAAGCAAAGCCACCCGCTTGCTAAACCGATAGAGCCACCTAAAACAATTTGACTCACTGTTAACGCAATCGTTCTTTTTCGAGGCATACTACACTCCCAAAAATCAGGTTTAATATGAAGATTATATCACGGCGTGGCATCCGTGTCAACCGGAATGAAACGTGAAGCGCACCTATAATCTCTTGCAATCACATACTACTAAACCAAACGGACAATAAGGCAAAAATGTAACAGAGATTGAGATTTTTTTAACAGCTTGAAGATTCGGTTTAATCTTGACAGACTGTGCGCCATCCTCTACAATTGTATAATAGCAGCTGTAAATAAGCCTGCGCGTTGCTGCAGGAGTTTCCCTGCTAAACCTTAGTTGCGACTACAGACGGATTAAACCAATGTGAGAGGAAATCTATGGGCAATCTACTGTTTCAATCGGGTGAAAAGGTGCTTTTTATTGGCGACAGTATCACCGATTGCGGACGTCGCGGCGACCACGCACCACTCGGGAGCGGTTATGCAAAAAAGATTACCGAGTTAATCACCGTAAAGTATCCAGAGCGGCGAATCGAGTATGTCAATAAAGGCATCGGCGGCGATGTCGTCGAAGGGCTCGAAGCGCGATGGGATACAGACGTCATCGCCGAAAAACCGGCTTGGCTATCGGTGAAAATCGGCATCAATAATGTGTCACGTCAGTTTGGGGCGGGTATTCCAAATGAAACATATCTCCCAGAATGGGAGGCGTGCTATCGACGCATCCTCACTCGTGCGAGAGATGAATTGGGCGCGGGACTTTTTATGTTTGAAACTTTTTATATCGAAGAAGATGTTGCTCAACCACGTCCGCTAGATGTTGATGCCTATAATGAGATTATCCATCGACTCGCCGACGAATTTAACGCCCGATTGATACGAACAAACGAAGCGTTT
Organism: Candidatus Poribacteria bacterium; assembly: GCA_047517405.1. Taxonomy (GTDB): domain Bacteria; phylum Poribacteria; class WGA-4E; order WGA-4E; family PCPOR2b; genus PCPOR2b. The sequence continues at coordinate 21,286 of JAKZSX010000269.1, forward strand.
GACCGGGCAGTGGCTGCGAGGCCGGGAGCGTTGTGGACAACGGAGGATGGCGTCCACCCAAATCCGGAAGGACATACACTGATGGCATTGGAGTTTCTGAAACAGGCAGGCTGGTAGAAACATCTCATTTGTATCTCTCTACTGGAGACTTAATTATGGACAGAGCTGCACAAGTGTTAGAACGTATGAAAGGACCCGTGGTCCCCATCAATGTCTGTTTCAACGTAGACGGCACAATCAATTACGACGCTGTCGGCGCGTATGTCAACTGGCTGTGTGAAGAGAATACACCTGTGCTGTTGCTAACTTACGGGAGCAGCGAGTTTGCGAGCATCAGCGATGAAGAGCTCTGGAAATTAACAGAAACTGTTGCTTCTGCCAACGCCGGACGATCGCTCTGTATTGCGTCTACCAGCTACTGGAAACCAGCGAAGACCCGGGATTTCCTAAAACACACTGACACTGTTGGCGTTGACGCTGTCAAGGTGCAAATTAACCCTTGGCTTCCTAAAACGCCAGAAGTGTTAGTTCGATACTTTGACCTGATTGAAGATGCGTCCGACATACCGTTACTGCTCTGGGGTGTTGCCCCACCGCCATTCCCGGTTGAGGTTGTAGCGGAATTGGCGCAACGTCCCAATGTCATTGGCATGAAGAACGACGCACATCCCTTCTATGACTACTACGACCTGATTCGCGCCACAAAGGATGAAGATTTTGGCGTGGTCAGCGGCGGGCAAATGCGCAACTTCGTGTTTGGACATCAGATTGGCTCGCCTGCCTACCTGTGTCCTATCGCGCCTTTCCGTCCCGATATCGCCTTGCAGTTTTATCAGTTACTGGTTGAAGGAAACTACGCTCAAGCGTGGGAAATGGTTTTTCGTTATGAAGAACCGTGGCTCAAATGGGCAATTGATAAAAACTGGCTAGCGGTAATGAAATCAACAGTACAGCTGCAAGGGCTGTATCCTAACAATCTACTCGGAGTGCCGCATCCTCCACCTAGTCCGAGCCTGCTAGCTGAAGTGCGGACGAAATTAGAGGAACTCTTCGGCGCATCGCGTACACGTCCAGCGTAAATACTTCCCCCTTGACCCTTGAAACCTCTTCCCGATGATTGGTATGTCTTAATCTCTAGTGCGTGAGGGAAACCGAGAGGAGACCTACTACGATGTGCGAGGAGCAGACAGAATGAGTAGCTATGCAGCTGCACAACACCGTGAGGATTCGGCTATGAATGCTGAAGCGTTGGACGAATTGCACAGCTTACTGGGTAACCGCCTGACCACCGCGAAGGATGTTCGGGAGTCTCATGCGAAGGATATTTCTCATCACCGACCTCATCTGCCGTATGCTGTCACATTTCCCCACAGTAACACAGAAGTTGCCCAAATTGTGAAAATCTGTGCCCGGTATTCTATTCCGATTGTCCCCTTCGGTACAGGAACTGGTGTTGAAGGAGCGGTTGTCGCCATCCACGGAGGTATCTGCGTTGATTTGACCCAAATGGACCAAATTCTCCGGGTCAGTCAGAACGATATGGATACGACAGTGCAGGCAGGAGTCACACGGAAGCAGCTCAATAGCCATCTTTCTGAAACCAAGACGGGACTCTACTTCCCGGTCGATCCGGGGGCCGATGCGTCGTTGGGCGGTATGGCGGCAACACGCGCGTCGGGCAACGCCGCAGTGCGTTATGGCACCATGCGAGAAAATGTGCTGGGATTGACGGTAGTGACTGCCGATGGAAGCATTATCCCCACCGGAGGCCGCGCCCGCAAGTCCTCCGCAGGCTACGATTTAACGCGATTATTTGTGGGTTCAGAGGGAACGCTAGGCATTATCACAGAGGTAACGTTGAAGTTAGCGAAGACACCGGAGGCTGTTTCGGCAGCAGTCTGCGCCTTTTCAGACGTTGCAGCAGCGGCAAATACAGCTATCCAAGTGATTGGAGCTGGCATCCCCGTGGCTCGCTTGGAGTTGCTCGACGAAATCCAGATGGGGGCGGTTAATGCCTACTCGGGCTTAGATTATAAAGTTGCGCCAACGCTCCTTTTTGAATTTCACGGTTCAGAATCAGCGGTGACCGAGCAAGCGCAAACCGTGGGCGCAATTGTCCGCGAACATGGCGGTGAAGATTTTCAATGGGCAGCCGGGGAGGAAGCGCGTAACCGGCTCTGGCAGGCACGGTATGATAGCTATTACGCCTCACTGGCACTCCGTCCCGGATCGGTTGGGTACGTCACGGATGTTTGCGTTCCCATCTCACGCTTGGCGGATTGCATCCTGAAGACCAAACAAGAAATCCAAGCATCTGGCTTAATCGCACCGCTGCTTGGGCACGTAGGGGATGGCAATTTTCATGTGGTGTTCCCCCTCGACCCCAACCGCCCCGAAGAATTGAGAGAAGCACAACGGCTCAGTCAACTTTTCGTTGAATACGCGCTCCAGATGGATGGCACCTGCACAGGTGAACACGGCATCGGTTTGGGCAAAATTGAGGCACTCAAGCAGGAACACGGACCAGGGGTTGCCGTAATGCACGCTATCAAAAAATCCCTAGACCCACAAAATATTATGAACCCTGGCAAGGTCATACCGCTCTAACTGATTGACATGAAAACGGCATTCAAAAAAACGCTAATCGGTTTTTTAATTTTCATTCTAAGCCTCATTGGGATTCTAATCGGTGTTATCAGACGCTGGTCGCAGAGCGGCTCTTTGATCGAAAGCATGATGATGGTTGACTTCACAGGGCTTCTGCTCGGTGTCTTGGGGACATCTATTTTAATCCTCATCAGCGTTGCCTTGACCTTCTGGCTGGCGCATGCTTGGTCAGTCGATCAACCCACACTGGGAGAACAGATCATCCGGCTAGCAACGCTCGTGAGTATTCTGCTGATTCTTGTCTTCGGCGGTATGGGAATCGGCTTAATCGTTTTACGCACACTTTGGACGGTTAATTATTTTTAGAGCAAGGTCCAAGAATTAAACATAACTATGTTAGAGAATTTTCACTTGCATTCATGGATTCGGATGTGCTAAAATAGTCTGGGAATGTACCATATTCCATAACAAAACTTCAGCTTTTAATTTATTTTATCGGGGTCACGGTTAACAAATGCAATCCACTGCATATTGTAGAAATTGATCGCCACAATATGCGCCAACAGATTGAGAAGGGGTGTCAAAGATTCAAAGCAGAGGTCGCCGTTACCAGCAGAAAGCACAACAGCAACAAAATAGAGTGAATCGACAGATTCGAGCAAAGGAAGTCTTGTTGATCACTGCCGGAAACGATAAACTTGGACCCATGCCCGTTTATGAAGCACTGGACCGGGCACAGGCAGAAGGACTTGATTTGGTAGAAGTCTCTCCAAATGCTGATCCGCCGGTTTGCAAAATTATGGACTACGGTAAGTTCCAGTATGAGAAGAGCAAACAGGCGAAAGAGGCAAAAAAGAAACAAGTCAAAGTTGTCCTAAAAGAGATAAAATTTAAGTCTGTTAGAACCGCAGATCACGACTTTCAATTCAGGCTGCGTCATGCCCAGGAGTTTTTATCGAATGGCTGGAAGGTCAAAGCAAGTATTAGATTCAGTGGGCGTGAAATGTTGCATACCGATCTCGGAATCGAAATGCTGCGACGGTTTGCAGCAGAGGTCTCAGATGTCGGCGAGATAGAGTTGCCCCCACGGATGGAGAGTCGCTCCATGTTTATGGTATTGACACCAAAGTCAGGTAAGTAGAGGAGCACCAGTCACATGCCGAAAATAAAGACACATAAAGGTTCAGCCAAGCGTTTCAAATTCACAGGAAATGGGAAGATCCGTAGGCAGCAGGCTTATTCTAACCACCTGTTTGCATCAAAAACGAAGAAACGGAAGCGAAATCTCAGAAAAAGCGCCCTTGTGGATGCTTCAAACGAGAAAAGGCTGCGTCGCTTGCTTCCCAACTAAGTAGTTTTCAACATCGTTTTTAAGGAGAGTGTAATGCCAAAAGTAAAAACAGGCAGTGTTCGTCGCCAACGCCGCAAAAGAATCATGAAGCACTCAAAGGGTTATCGCGGTGGCCGCAATAATCTGAAGCGGACTGCGACGGAGGCTGTCGAAAAAGGCTGGAATCATGCCTATGCCCATCGCCGACTGCGGAAAAGAGAATTCAGGCAATTATGGATTGCCCGTATCAATGCCGCCGCACGGCTGCACGGCTTATCTTACAGCCGGTTTATGAACGGATTGAAAAAGGCGGGAATTGACCTCAATCGCAAGGTCCTCGCTGACCTCGCTATTCATGATGAGGTGGGATTTGCCCGTATCGCGGTGCTTGCGAAAGGGTAATAAAATTGAGTTTGCGTAAAGGCTATGAAAGGACAAAGTAAGCGGTTCGAGTATTCTAATCAGAGAGGATGCGTCACCGGCTGAAAGCGCATCTTTAGAGCGAGTCGCCGAATTTCATCCTGGAGCCGCCGAGTTGAACGCCGATTTAGGCAAGTAGGTTCGTGCCGGAAATTTCACCGTTACCGAAATGGCTAATGAAGTGGGCAGATGTTATATCTGCCAATAAGGGTGGTACCGCGGAAGGTTTTGACGCCTGTTACTTTCGTCCCTTGGACGAAGTGATAGGCGTTTTTTTATTGCATTTTACAGGAGATAGATATGAAGGAAGAGTTGAAGCAGATCGAAACTGAAGGATTGACAGAACTCAAAACTGTGGGCGACTTGCGTGAACTAGAATCTCTACGGATTAAGTACTTCGGACGCAGAGGTTTGCTCTCCGCAGTGATGCGAGGGATGGGTAAACTCTCCAAAGTGGAGCGGCCGGTTGTTGGCAAAATCGCGAACGAAGTACGAGCCAACCTCACGGAGGCTTTTGATCAGGTCGAAGGAACTTTGAACCGGCGCGCACGAGAACAACAGCTTGCAGCCGAGGCTGTGGATATTACACTTCCCGGTCGCCTTCCGCAGCTTGGAAAAAAGCATCCGGTGACACAAACTTTTGACCGCATTCAAGAGATTTTCCGGGGCATGGGATTTCAGATTGCTGAAGGTCCCGAAGTCGAGCATGAATATTACAATTTTGATGCGTTAAACACACCCGCAGAGCATCCCGCTCGAGATGCACACGATACATTTTATATCACTGATAGCTTACTGTTACGGACACACACTTCACCGGTTCAAATCCGCTACATGGAAAAACAGAAGCCTCCCATACGGATTATCGTCCCGGGGCGCGTGTATCGCTGCGATTCCGATGCCTCTCACACGCCGATGTTCCATCAGGTCGAAGGTTTGCTAGTTGCCGAACATGTCACTTTCAGTGAGCTGAAAGGGGTATTATACGCTTTCGTGCAACAGATGTTCGGGGAGGGAACACGGACTCGCTTCCGCCCTCATTTCTTCCCATTCACAGAACCGAGTGCGGAGGTTGATATCTCCTGCACAACTTGTCATGGCGAAGGATGTCGCCTCTGCTCAGGCACCGGTTGGCTCGAGATCTTGGGGGCGGGCTCGGTGCATCCGAATGTCTTCCGTTATGTCAATTACGATCCGGAACAGGTCACCGGCTTTGCGTTTGGCATGGGGGTTGATCGGATTGCGACGTTGAAATACGGCATCCCAGATCTACGGTTGATGTTTGATAATGACATGCGGTTCATCCAGCAGTTTTAGGATTAGTGGAGGAAAATGAATCATGAATGTAAGCATCAAGTGGTTAAAAGAATATGTCGATTTCGATCTATCCCCCGAAACCCTAGCGGAACGTATGCTGATGCTAGGTATGGAAATTGAGTCGATTAAACAGCTTGGAGAGGGGCTAGACCGGGTGGTCGTTGGCAGAATCACTACCGTCGAAAAGCACCCGAAGGCAGACAAACTGGTGCTATGCAACGTTGATGTCGGATCGGGCACAGACACGCGAATCGTCTGTGGTGCCCCGAATGCGCGTGAAGGTCTGGTCGCTCCCGTCGCGCTCGTCGGTGCACAGTTATCCAACGGATTGACAATCAAACGAGCAAAAATCCGGGGCGAGGAATCGGGTGGGATGCTATGCTCAGAACAAGAGTTAGCAATTTCAGAAGAGGCATCAGGCTTGATGGAACTCCACGACGATTTGCAAATTGGCGCACCGATTGTCGAGGCACTCGGTTTGGACGATGCAGTGCTGGAACTTGAGATTACACCCAATCGCCCGGATTGCCTCAGCATGATCGGGGTCGCTAGAGAAATTAGTGTAGCCACAGGAAATCCACTCAAGTTGCCCGAAGTGAATGTTCCATCAGGCATGACAGATATTCACAATCTCACCAGTGTAACGATTGAGGCTTCAGACCTCTGTCCACGTTACGCAGCACGAGTTATCCGGGGGGTCAAAATCGCGCCGTCGCCCACTTGGCTACAGCGTCGGCTCGAAGCCGTTGGTGTCGGGACGATTAACAACATTGTTGATATTACCAACTACGTCCTTATGGAATACGGACACCCCTTGCACGCTTTCGATTACCATCGACTCACTGAGAACCGGATTGTTGTCCGTCGCGCCAAGCCGGGTGAGACACTGAAGACAATCGATGCAGAAGAACGGGAGTTGACGCCCGATATGCTTGTTATCGCTGATGCAGAGAATCCTGTCACGTTAGCTGGTGTGATGGGTGGCTTCGATTCGGAGATTATCGATCAGACGGTTGATGTGCTGCTTGAAAGTGCATATTTCCATCCGCCAAGCATTCGGAAAACGTCAAAGGCGTTGGGCATGCACACCGAAGCCTCCCACCGATTTGAACGTGGCGCAGACCCCGAAGGCGTTATTCCAGCCCTCAATCGTGCAGCACAACTTATTGTGGAAATTGCCGGTGGAGAAATCTGCGCGGGGATTATTGATGTCTACCCGGGCAAGCGAGAAGCCACCAATATCAAGCTCCGTCCAGAGCGTGTCAACTTTGTTCTAGGAACCGAAATTACGGCGGATGAGATGAGCAACATCCTGACTCATCTCGGATTTATCGTATCCGATACGTTTGAAGTTAGGGTGCCCACCTTCCGCCCCGATGTGGCACAGGAAATCGATCTGGTCGAAGAAATTGCGCGTGTTTACGGCTTCGATAACATCCCAACTACGTTGCCGAGAGGCGACATCCCTATCCCAAAGGCTGACCCAAAGGAAAATCTGCGCGAGGATGTGAAAACATATCTCCTGCAATGCGGTATGATGGAGGCGATGAATTACGCATTCTATCATCCGGACGTTTTTGATCGTATCCGTCTCGCGCCCACAGACTTACTCCGTCAGGCAATTCCGATTGTTAACCCATTGAGCGAAGATCAGTCGCTCATGCGAACAACCCTGCTTCCTAGCTTGCTTGCAAACGCTCAACGTAACCGGAACCATCAGATCAACGATGTGCAATTCTTTGAGTTCAGCAAAGTCTTCATCCGAAACGAATCGGGTGAATACCTAAATGAACCTGAGCGTGTTGCAGGCATTATTGCAGGCAATCTCGGTGCAGGCGTATACGGTGATCCGCTCCGTCCAGCGGATTTCTTCGACATCAAAGGGGTTGTCGAAGGATTGCTAAATCGATGCGGTATCTCAGATTATACCATCGCCCACACCGACCATCCAACCTTCCATCCCGGACGTCGGGCAGAAATCCAAATTAAAAACGATACGCTGTGTGTCTTTGGTGAAGCCCATCCGGAAGTGCTGAAAAATTACGACCTGCCCCACAAGGCATATCTATTTGAACTCGATTTCGAGAGATTGGTCGACGTAGTGGAGCCGATAAAACAATTTGAACCTATCCCAATCTACCCCAGTGTCAATCGGGATCTCGCCATTGTGCTAGACGCTGATACGCTTGCCAATCGACCGGTAGAAATCATTAAATCCGCTGGCAGCGAGTTAGTTTCTTCATTGCATCTCTTCGATGTCTATACAGGTGAGCAGGTCCCCGAAGGCAAGAAAAGCTTGGCATTTGCAATTGAATATCGCTCGACAACGGAAACACTCACGGATGAAATTGTGGATCGGGTTCACGGCAAGATCTTAGAACAGTTAGAACGGGAGCTAGGGGCAATACTGCGTAGTTGAGTGGTACTGCAGTACTTACCGGTGCCACCACCTTCTCTTAGATTTGGCTTCCGGTAGGTGGGGTTGGAGGGATTTTTCGGAGCGTAGGGATTTAAGTAGGTTTGATATTTCCTTATTCCTTCTGTCGATCTCTAAGATAGTTTCGCATATTGTAACGGCGCGCTGTCCAACCGTCGGATCCTGTGTCTCTTGATAGGCAAGCCCACAGATTGTTGCAGCGGCACTATTGTAATCCACCGTCTCGATCTCGCTCGGCGGTTCATCGGGCAGCCAGTCGAGAAGTGCAAGTCCAACATTCCACGCCTGAAATTTTGCGTCACAAATTAGCTTGTGATACAGCAGATCTACCGACGAATCATCAAGCCAATACGCCTGTTCATAACAACCGGCTGCTTCGTCATACGCCTCATTGGCGACGTGCAGTTTCGCCAATTCCGTATAAAACGCATACAATCCACAATCAGTGATGTCGTATACTTCGTGCTGCGTACTCGTCAACCATTCCCCTGCTTCCAAAAACTCGATCGCCGAATTTTTTTCATCCTCCGTAATAATAATGCCTGTGAGGAGATGCTTTGCTACCGCCGCATTCGGGTAAATTTTGGTACGGCTCTTCATCAGGGGATACGCTTGCACCGGCTTGTCCATCTGAAGCAGCTTGAGTCCCGTTGCAATTCGGAAAAGCGAGATGATTGAATCGCTGTTTTTTCGGGCCCTTTCATCAAAGACCGACGCTTGATTATCAGCGATGTAGCGATTGAGGGACTCTAATTCCGATCGGATTGTTGGATCGGCAGGCTCTACCTCGTGCGCCTTCGCGAGGAATCTTTGAGCGGTAAAGAGTTCATCCCACTCCCGATAGATCCGCCCAAGCGACAAATTCGCCTGCACAAGAAATGGCGACGCAACAGCGACAGACGCAATGGTCTCCCACGCTTGGATCGCCGCTGAAAGCTCCTTCGGTGCCGTCAACGTTTGGGCATAATCAACAAACCGATCTAACTCCGCCCGGATTTTCACTCTGTCGAATATGAAAATATGATCCATCGGTGGTCCCCTCAGATCTTAGGCATTTGCGGCTACCCAATCCTCCGTGTTTTTCTCAAATTCCTCAGCAAGCTCATCGGAGATGGTATCCTGGATAACCGTGATTAGGTGAGCCCGGAACTTTCCCCAATCCGTGCCGCGCCCGGTAAAACGGTGTCGGTTGTCAATCTCAACAAACATGGTGTCATTCGGTTCGTGATGTGATTCAAAATAGCGATTAACTTTCATAACTCTCTCCAATAATCAGGTGGTTCTTATATTATCATATCCTTTGGCTCGACTGTAGTCTACATTCATAGACGCAAAAATGAAAACATTGGTTCATTCGAGCAAATGACCGCTTCAGCGTTCTGTTATCTCGTTTTTGCGTTATTCCGTTTTCCTATTATGATTTTCACTTCTATTTGCCTCCGATCGTCCACTCACTAATTTCCCACCCCGATTCTATTGCAACCTGTCGTAACCCTTTGCTCGGATTGACGACGATGGGATTGCCAACGCACTGTAACATAGGGAGATCCGCGCGGCTATCGCCATAGGCATAGCTTGCGGCGAGGTCAACGTTATGCTGTTCGACGAAGGTTTGGATTGCGCGAACCTTTTCCGCTTCGCTCAGCGGCAGCGTCGTCAATTCTCCTGTAAATTTGCCGTGTGCCTCCTCAAGTTGCACAGTCAACGCAGCATCCGCTTGAAGATAATCGGCGAGAGGTTGAACGATAAAATCAAGAGATCCGGTCACAAGCACAATCAGATCTCCCCTGTTTTGATGTTCGCGGATACAATCTAACGCGGCGGGGAATAACTTTGAGCGCCCATAAGTCTCGAACTGCTCACCAGCAAGCTGTTTGACGTCTTCCGCCTTCAGTCCTCGATAGTTGCGATAGAAAACTTGGTTGAATCTTGTGCGACTTATTTTATCTAGGAAAAAGTAGTAGACCACTTTCAACGCAAACCAAGCAATCCAGAAGGGGCGCAAAAAGGTAGGAAGCAAGCGGGAACGGAATTGAACGTAATAATGGACGATGGTCGTGCTCACGATGGTGCCATCAACATCGAAGAAAGCAGCCGTTTTTTTTCCTTCGGGGTGAATATCTGTTGACTCGTTTACCAAGGGAACCCCTCCGCTCACACCTTACGCCTCACGATTCAGGTAATCCGCTCGCAATACTTCAATCTCAGATCTGACAGCATCGGCAAGTTTTCTGTAAGTTTCATGTTCCAGTCCTGAAGCGGCGTCCATTTCTCCCACTTCGTGTCCGCTAGACGGCACAATAGGCTTGCCGAAAATCACCTGAATGCGGCTCTTACGTGGTAGGTTTTTGCCTTTAGGCAGCGCGTGATAAGTGCCGTCAATATAAGCAGGAATAATCGGAGATCCGCTTTCATAAGCCAACAAGCCGAGCCCGGGTTTGAACGGTTGAAGTTCCCCGGTGACAGAGCGGGTGCCTTCAGGATAGATCAGCAAGCACTCGTCCTGTTTCAGCACCTCCTGCGAAATTCGGAGCCCCTGCAAGAAGTTGGCATGCCGATCGAACGGCACGAATTTAAGCAATTCGCCGGAGAACCATGATTTGAAGCGGGTGCTAAACCAATAGTCTTTTGCAGCGAGAACCCTCAGGCGTTTGGACTCGTCACCCAAAACAGTCATGACTGCAAGGGTGTCGAGGTGACTTGAATGGTTGGCGGCAATGATATACGGTTGTTCACGCGGCAGATTTTCCAGTCCACTGCACTTAATCGAGAAGTAATACCGATAGATAGCCCACACACTGAATCGGAATAGCCCTGCAAGTGTAGTGGACAAATGCGAGGATTCAGATTGCTCAATATGGGCAGATATTTCTTCGTCAATGGGAGGCGGTGTGGCCTCAGATTGCAACGCTTTGACTGTCTCGGTAACATCGCCAACCGTCTGGATTTTGGCAATCAACTCATCAGGAATCGAGCGTTGCAGTCTGGATTCTAGCAGGAGTAGCAATTCTACCCGCGCCATTGAATCCAACCCGAGCTCTGTCCCCAAGTTGCTGTTCAAGTGGATCTGATCTGCCGGTAGGCGCGCCAAACGACTGAGCTCGGAAATAATAACCTCCTCGACCCCCGAAGCCGTGTCGGTTGCCATCGTTAGCTTCAAAGCACCCTCGTTTCCATCAACATCCAGACTGCCCTTAACGGGATCGGGTCGCGGAGCCACCTGCGTTTGCAGAGAGAGTTGTTCTTGCAAGATCTCTTTAACACGTTGGCGATTTATCACTGCATCTGAGGTTTTGGGCAATTCCGTATCCCAAAAGTGCACTGTCTGAATGTGCTGATATGTGGGCAAATCTTGGGCACATTCCTGAATATGTTGATGGATGGCTTTCTCAACTTCAGCCCTGTCCCGATCGTTGTCGCAAACTGGAACAATGACAGCGTGCGCTGCCTCAAACATATTATCTGTACTCATGCCGACAACGCAAATCTCTGAAATCAAGGAACTGTGTCGGTAGAGTGCTTCAAGCTCGACTGGATAGATATTCTTACCGGCACCGGACACAATCACATCTTTGCTACGTCCAGTGAGATACAGGTAACCTTCCTCATCAAAGTAGCCCAAGTCACCCGTATGGAGTAACCCGTCTCGAATCACCTGCCCTGTCACAGCTTGATTCCGATAGTACCCCTGCATCAGGCTTGGACTGTGTGCCACTATCTCACCAACGCCAGCCTCGTCGGGGTTGATAATCTGGAGCTGTACCCCCTGAACCGCCGGTCCAACTGAACTCCGCTTGCTTTTGTGGTGAGGATTTACACTCAGGACAGGAGAGGCTTCCGTAATGCCATAACCTTGATAAATTGTTAATCCAAGCTCGATAAATAGATCATATATTTCGTCCGGCAATGCGGCACCACCACTGACCAGAACACGGATATGCCCTCCCAATGCGGCTTGAATATCTTCGACAACCTCCGGAGCAAGCGGGGCTTCCATTGCCTCTGGAGACTGTACAACGTACCGCTTAATCGCATCGTATAGCAGCTGGAACAAACGTGGCACCCCAATGAGAACGGTGATCTTGGTCTCCCGCATGATTGCCAAAATCGTGGTCGGTCTCAAACTATTGGTGTATGTGACGGTTGTACCGGCGTAAATTGACATTAAGAAATTGCAAGAGAACCCTAGGGCATGATACAACGGCAGCACTGAAAGGAACCGATCCGTGTCTTCGGGAGGCAGTGCCTGTGAAACAGCCATAACGTTTGCAATAAAGCCTCTGTGCGAAAGCATCGCTCCCCGTGGATCTACAGTTGTGCCCATTGTGAAGATAATCGACGCAACCGTATCTGGATCAATGTCTACATTGGGAAACTGATCAGGAACTGCGGGAAGTTCCGACTTCGTGGGAACAGAGTTCTCTGCTTGTTCACTTCCAAAAGGCTGGCAAAAACGATTGATGTCCAAAAACTCCAGTGATTCGGCTTCCGCACCTAGTTTTGTATGAGCGTTGTGTAAACGAGCAACGCCGGCTTCAGAAGTCAAAATCCCTTTTGCTTCAGTATACTCCGTAAGCGCGAAGATTTCTCCTTCAGCGGTCTGTGGGTCAATCGGAACGACAACCACCCCAATCTGCACAGCAGCTAAATAAGCGATACCCCATTCCGGCTGATTTTCAGCAAAAAGAATTACCCGATCGCCTTTGCGATAACCTCGTTCCCACAGCACAAAAGCAACTTGCCGCGAAACCTCGTAGAGTTGGCGATAAGAATAGCGGACCCATTCGCCATTCCGTTTCATCTGCAACGCAATTTTATCCGGAATGGATTCTGCCTGTTGAGCAACTAAATCTATCATTGTCTGGTCCTTCAACGGTTTAGAGGGTTCATCGATAGGTTGCTCATCTCCAAATTCCCCCTCGGTTGAGGAAGAATCTGCCGGTAATTCGTCAATTTGCTCGGGTGTGGGTTCGCTGATCCGCTGCCTTCCTGATTCGTCGCCTAGCTTGAGAAAGTGTCGTTTGATGCCCGGGATGTGTATCTCTTGGAGATAATCCCGCCAATCAATACGTGAAATGTCGAAGTTGAAGAGTTGTTGATCCGAAGGTGAAAGGGAACGGTAAAGTTCTTCTGTTTTACCGATTTCAAATTGAAAACTGAGGCGGACATAGGGGCTATAAATCTGCACATAGTGTAGCAGGGTTTCGATGGCATTCCTTTTCACCGCGAGCCGGCGGTCCTTCCGTTTTGCCCATCTTAACGGAACCCGACTGAGCCAACGACTAACGGTATCGAGCAGGCGCAGTTTATGGTGTAGATCTTTCTGAAATTTCTCTTTATCTGGAAACTTCCACACAGGCACAGGTATCGGCTGGCCGTTATCCAACATCGGCTGTCGCACAAAATAGTCGTGGGTGATATTGACGATATCGCCAAAAGTCAGAGGATTGCGCGCTCCGCTCGCAACGTGATAGACCTCAATACCTCGCTGGTGATAAGTCTGCACAGTCGCCGCTAACATAGCGTTGATAACGAAATCAACAGGAATAATATCGAGGATACTATTGGGGTCGCCGGGAAAGTCCGGCAAACGCCCTTTTCCAAAGCCGACAATAAGTGGATCCGCCATGCGAAGCGTACCACCAAGCCACCCCGGTTCTGGATCTTCGAGACTGCTTTCCATAATCGATTGGCGAATAATTGCTGTCGGCAAATCCCCTCGCATCTTGGCAATCATCTGTTCACCAAGCGTTTTCATATAGGTATAGGTATCGTTCCAACCCCGCGCATGGGCGCGTTTCAAACCTTCATCAATTAAACGCTGCTCAACCCATTTCTCCCGTGCGATATCAATCTGCCTGTTCAGTTTGTCTCCTGTGACAGCACCTAAATTTCGTAGGGCTTCACGGCGGAACTGATCGAGTCTCTCAGGTTGATTCGCTTCATTTCTAACCTGCTCACTCAGTCGCTGGATATCTTCAATTTCGGCATCGAGGGTTCCAGGAATTACTTCTCCCTTTTCCGCTTGATATTGTTGAGCATAAGTTTCGTAAGGCGGGTGCAACTCTTCGGGAACTTTTCCTGGTCGAACCCCACGGACATAAGCTGTCGATACGTGCAGAAGAATCGCATCGTTACAGCTTTTTGCCAGTTCAACCGCGTACTTTGCCCCGAGTACATTGCTCTGCAAGGACGCATCGATGGGCGGGTCGAATTTGACGAGACCACCACTGTTAATGAACACTTGCACTTCGCGCTGCAACGTTTCATAATCGGCATCGGAAAGACCAAGTCGCTCATAAGCCAAATCGCCTTCTATCGCGCAGACCTTTTCACGAACCCATCTATCAAACCGTTCCCCATGAATCTGTTTAAGTTTCGCAAAAGCACTCGAAGTAAACACATCATTTTCTAGCCGATCCGTCGCGGTACGCGCTTCTCCATTGGCGCCAGTCTGACTGCGGATGAGCAGGTAGATCCGTTTCACATCGGGAAGCGCAGTGAGCATTTTCGTTACAAGTGCTTGCCCCAGGAATCCAGTCGCACCGGCAATCAATATCACTTTACCATGAAAGAATTCACGAATTGTCTGCATGTCGTCCTTCGTTTTTAGCCAAATTGGAGAAT
>JAKZSX010000270.1:0-2534 GCA_047517405.1 Candidatus Poribacteria bacterium
TTTTAGATTTAGACAAAGAGACGACGCTTTCCTACGTGCGGGATAATATGCCGAACTATCTCGAATTTGAGAGTTGGATTCTCCAGCAAAAGGGCGGGTCGATTGACAAAGAGGTGGTAGCAGATTGGAACGAAAGTGTCCGGTCCCGTGATCACCGTCCAGCGAAAATCGAAGAAACGTATAATGACGTCGGGCTTCCTGATAATGCTGGCATCACGTCCGCTGTAATCTTGAACAACCTACAGGATTGGCAGCTCTTCTATGAGCGTGACTTGGACGACGATTTCGCGGGAATTGGTAGCCGTGTTGTGCCACTGATTGCAAATATCGATTACGGTGGTTTGGAGGTCTGTCAGTTGCCCCGGACTTGGCTCAAAATTCTGCTGAAAGCGAAAGGTCGACTCCATCCGGACTATCCAGACATGACGGAAAATGGCTTGGACCCGCGAGTCTTACGTGTGCTCCAGATCGACCCCGCCGATGCAGTTGCCTACATTCGTGAAAACCTCCCCAGCTACCCTCAGTTTGAGGCATGGGTGCTGGAACAGAATGAGGGTGAAATTGACCGGGAAAAAGCTGATGAATGGAACACCTTTATCCGCAACCGTATCCATAGGGACGAGAAACGGATAGAGATTCACGCGACTGTCGGGCGCGAAGATGACGGCACACTGACCTCTGCGGTGCTCCTCAACCACATTGAAGATTGGCATCTCGCCCACGCGGATCTCATGAAGGCATTAGCGGTGTGATGAAACACGCATCTGGCCGTGATGCAGGCTTTGGATCTCTGAGAGTATTTATCCTTCGCGTGCTTTGATCAGTGCGCGCACACGGTTTGCATCAACTCCGTTTGTTGTGACACCATCACGTTTAATTGAGGTGCCAACAATAACGCCATCCGCGTACTGTAAAACTTCGACGAGGTTATCAATTGTCACACCGCTGCCAGCGAAGACTCTGGCTTGTGGAACCGCTGATTTCACAGCTTTTAATTGACTGAGATCTGTGCTTTTACCCGTTGCGGTTCCCGTAACGATCAACGCGTCCGCGAGTCCGCGATGATACGTATCTTCAGCAGTCGTGCGGATATCAATCGGCGCAAGTGGCACGGCATGCTTCACGGCAATGTCGGCGAAAATTTTAACCTCACTTTTGAGGGTGGATCGGTAGCGCAAGGTTTCGTGCGCCTTCCCTTGGATAAGGCCTTGGTCCGTGAGCATTGCGCCGGTGTGCACGTTCACACGGATAAAATTTGCGCTCGTAACCGTTGCGATTGCCATCGCTGATTTTGCATCGTTGCGCAGGACGTTGAGTCCGATTGACGTCTGCGGATGACGTTCTCGAATTTCGTTTGCAACGAGCGTTAGTGCGGCAACAGTATGGGGCTCGACGCGATCCGGATAGAAGGGCGCATCCCCGTAATTTTCAACGATAACCCCGTCGATTCCGTTATCAATTAGTGATCTTGCGTCTGAAAGCGCACGGGTGCGAATTTCATGGAGAGATTGAGTTGATTGGGGGCTGCCGATTAGCGGGGGCAGGTGAATCACGCCGATGATCGGTCTGGAATGATTAAAAAACTGATTGGTTTCTTGCATATCCCGAAAATCTTTCGCTCGCAGGAGGATCTTACCCAGCTAGCACCGATGAAGCCCTAGGCGACTTCGGCTAGCTTCATATCAACTACGCCTGTCTCCTTTGGGTTAATCGAGACGATTACTGCAAATGGGACAACATTGCCAGCGGCGTTGTTGCAAGCAAGCCAGCATCGATGGGAAGCAGCACGCCGGAAATCCAACGGGATTCATCGCTAGCGAGAAATAGCCCTGCCCACGCAATATCCCAAGCGGTGCCTTCTGTCCCCAAAGGACCTGATCGACGGCGGAGATCGCGCAGTTCATCCGAAATGGTGGTCGTCATTGGGGCATAAATGTGTCCCGGGGCGATGCAGTTGACCCGAATGTTATCTCGTCCGTGATGTACCGCCATATTGCGCGTCAAGGCGATCGCACCGCCCTTCGATACAGCGTAGGGGATGTTGCGCCAAATATTCGCCCGCAGCCCATCAATTGAAGCGATATTGATAATTGAACCGCCACCTGCCTCAACCATCTTGGGAATGGCGTGTTTAGATGCCAGCATCATCCCCTTGAGATTAACCGCCATCACATCATCCCAGACTTCAGGGTCTACATCAACAACCGTCCCTGCGCCACCGATGGCAGCACTATTAAACAGGATATGTAACCCGCCGTATCGCGCAACGGCTGCTTCAACCATCGCTTCACAGTCGTCGTTTTGGGAGACATCGGCGACGAAAATTGACGCCTCCCCGCCTTCTTCCTCAATGGCAGCAAGGGTTTTCTCCGCATTTGAGAGATTCCGGTCTGCCAGCAAGACCTTGGCGCCCTGCCTAGTAAAGAGGATTGATGTCGCTCGTCCAACGCCATCTACCGGGGTACGGCTCCCCGCTCCGGTGACAATGGCAACTTTGCCTGCTAACCGTGTCCCGCTGTTTTCCATTATTGCTT
>JAKZSX010000271.1:0-4714 GCA_047517405.1 Candidatus Poribacteria bacterium
CTACAACCAATCGCCTCCGATAACGAATTAGGAGTCTCGATTGGGCAGATGGGGTGGGTAGGCAGCCACGCCCATGCACACGGCTATCTGTGGGCTTCGGCGGGTAATATGGGCGCGCTCTTATCCGATGTGGTGGATGAAGCTTGTTTGCTCCCACGCGATGAATCGCCTCGTTACGCCCTGCCTCCAGTAATTACCGTGAAAGGGTTGGCAGGACGACACGTCCTCTTAACAAAGTCCGGCTCACGGTTGGACATGATTGCCCTAGAGCATCCGGCACTCAACTTGACGATTGTTGAAGTGGAAGACGACGGTGTGCACTATCGTATGCGCTTCGGGACACCTTCACTCTCCGCACTCGACGGAAGTCAGACAAAGCCTCCAAAACCGACGAGCGAGATGTTTCACTATATGCTAATTTTTGAACAACTCGAAACAGACGGTTTCAAAGCGTTGGTGCATCTACAACCAAAGTTCTTGAACCTGATCTCGCGCAGTGAACACGGGGACGCATCACGGTTTTACGATTTCCTGAGAGGGTACGAGCCAGAAACTCCGATTATGTATGATAAATCCGGCGGTATCGGTTTTGTGCAGGAGCGGGCACCGGGCATCCCTGAACTCTCCTACGAAAGCCTGCGCCTGTTTAAGGGTGAGGATCTCCCAGCAAATCAACGGCACGAAATGCGCCACATCATCTATTGGGTTGGACACGGCACATTTTCCCGCGGGGTTGATATGCTAGACGCCTACAGGCATTCCGAATATTTTGAGGCAGCGGCTCGAATGTCATGGGAAGCCAACCAGAATCGTATTCACGCACAGGCATATAGCGAAGAGATCGTGAACTGTATTCTCCGTGAGTTCCAGGCAAACCAAGAACCCATTCAAGAACCGCCCCCCGAACGGGACAATTTGTATAATTACCCGTAGTGCACGCAGCGGCAATCAAACAAATCACCGTATCCCCACCAAATCGTCAAATCTTGCGTGCGAAAGTATGTCCCTCCATAATCGCATGTTGGAGTGTGCGTGGTGCGAAGGCATCACCCACAACGAAACAGGTTACCTTGTCTTGGAGCGACTGAGATAACGCGTCGTCCGCTTGCCCACCAAACGCATAGACTACAGCGTCGTAACCTGTCAATTTACCCTCCATCTCAGCCCAAGCGTTTTTGGTGATGAGGGTATCGCCTTCGATTGCGTGGACATGCAGGTGTGGGTGGATAACAATCCCTTTGCTGAACAGGCGTTGATACACCGGTGGGCGCGTTGTTGCGCCGAGCAGTGTGCAGATCGCTTCCATGCTTGTAATAATCTCTACAGATTTCCCGGCATCAAGCAGTAGTTCTGCAGCACTTGGTCCTTGGAAACCATACTCCTCGTCAATCACCACTATACGCTCACCCGTTGGAACATCGCCGTTCAAGACAGACCACGCATCTACCGCATTTTCAATCCCAAGGATATCCGGGGTTAGTGGACGCGCACCGGTCGCCACGACGACGACATCGGGGGCTCCACTCAAGATTGATTCGACGGTCGCCGCACAGTTCAGTCGAATCTCCACTCCAGATTTTTGGCACTGTTCCGCCATCCATTCCGTTGCACCCGAGAACTCTCCACGCAATGGGGCTTTAGCGGCAATCAATGTTTGACCACCCAACTCCTTAGCCCTCTCCATCAAGGTGACCTCGTGCCCGCGCAACCGTGCGATGCGTGCAGCTTCAAGTCCGGCGGGACCGCCGCCGACAACCACTACTTTGCAAGGCTGCTCCGCCGGCGTGAGTGCCTCCAACTCGGTCTCCCTACCTATCGTCGCGTTCTGCACACATGTTACACCTCGCCCGGTGTAGATACGATCGATGCAGCCTTCGTTATAGCCTCGACACAGCCGGATGTCATCCAACTGTCCCGCCATCGCCTTTTGCGGTGCCTGCGGATCAGCGATCAACGCGCGAGTCATGATGACCAGATCCGCCTGCTCGTTTGAGACAAGCTGCTCCGCTTCCATCGGATGTATCACCCGCCCCGCTGCGATGACCGGCACGGATACTACGCTCTTAATCGAAGCTGCCAACGGCGCGTATGTTGCGTGTGAGAAGGTCATGTCCGGCACCGCCGCCGCTTCGCCCACGAAGGTTTCGGCAGTCGCCCCGACGACGCTAAAGTAATCAAGGATTCCTAGTGCATTTAGTTTTCCCGCAATCTCTTGCATCATTGCATTGTCGAGACCGCCTTTAGTGAAATCATTGCCCGTGATACGGATCCCGATGATGAAATCATCGCCGCAGCGCTCCCGAATCGTTTCAATGACCCGTATCCCGAAGCGTAGACGATTGGGGAGCGAGCCACCATACTCATCGGTGCGTTGGTTCGCGTTCTGTGTCCAGAACTGATCTATCAGATGACAGTGGCTCGCGTTTACTTCACAGCCGTCAAAGTCCCCCTGTTTCAATCGCCACGCTGCATCGGAAAAAGCTTGGACGAACTCGGTTATCATTTCCTCGTCGAGTGTGTGCGGTGTTTCGCGGTGGTTCGGCTCGCGGATAGGAGAGGGTCCGTACATCCGATGCAGCCGATCTACGCTCCGCCCCCGTCGTCCGCGATGCGTAATCTGCGAAATGACCGGAACGTTGTAGGGGTGCATTGTGTCCGCGAATTCAGCAAGGTATGGGATCACACGGTCATCGAACAGCTCTACGCCGTTCCAATCCCGCGCCGGCGAGGTCGGGTGCACACCTGCCGAGCCGAAGCACATCAGTAGCCCCACCCCACCCTTTGCCTTTTCCTCGTAGTAACGCCGTGCTTTTTCCGTCGGAACCCCGTCTTCTGCCAACGCATCAGCGTGTGCCGATGTAACAATGCGGTTCTTGACCGTGACATGGCGGAGTTGTAGGGGTGTGAATAGATGCTTAAATATCGGTGCAGCCATGATGATTTTCTCCCTATCGCAAAGAAGTTGAAAAGTTGGTTCATGTAAAAAAAAGGTGCAAAGAATTAAAGTATCCGCGAGTTAACGCTAATCTGCACAAATAAAAGAAAGACTAAAGACGGGCAACCACAAGGGTTGCCCCTACAGTCCGCCCAAAACTCGAAATATTCGGGCAGGGAGACCCCACCCCTACGACTACTGTTGCACGATTTCTTTACACAAGCGAAAAAGTTAATCCCAGTTGCTCCAAACACTCAACGAGCGAAACTGTCTCCATTAATCCATAATTTTCAGCGGTTTCACGCCTGCCGCCTTTTCCAATTAAACTCGGTCTCACTCATAGGGTCGTCGGGATTCGGTTGCCAGACCTCTGGCTCATCATATTTACCTAACGCCCGCGCCATCCCACGGACATGGCTGGCACCGCTGCCACAGCAACTGCCGATATAGTTCACACCCATGTCCTTCGCTTTGTACGCAAATGCCTCCATCTCGTAGCGGGTGAGTTGGGTCGGTTCAAGACGGTCAGGGAAGGCAGGCGTCCCCGTGAACCAAGGAGCTTCATCGGAGCATCGGAACGCCACAGGCTGTGCAGCGAGGTAGGCACCGGTTGCGCTACGCATCTCCTCAATGAGGGGATACATCCGTTCGGGGTCGTTCATACAGTTGACGCCCACAATGTCTGCTCCCGCGTCGTGCAGCCGTTTTACACATTCACCTACCGTTACATCATCGTCGGTTTGGTTGCTGCCGCGAAACGATAAGGTAATCATCGCAGGCAGATCCGTCTTCGCCTTAATTCGTTCGAGGCACAGCAAAGCCTCACCGAAGTACCAGAACGTTTCTCCGATGAAGAAGTCTACCCCCGCTTGGGCTTCAATCTGCTCATCGAACATGCTTGTGACCAAAGCCTGCGATGATGGACTATCCGCTTCCCATTTCCACGTCGCACTCAAATCTCCTGCGACGAGTGCCTGATCACCGGCAACCTCTTTGACAATGCGGGTCGCCGCTTGGTTAATCTCAAACGTTCTGTCCGCATAGCCAACCGTCTCCAACTTCTCGCGGCTGCCGTAGAACGCCATCACTTGCAAGACCTCTGCGCCTGCCATGAGAAACTCACGGTGCATTTCGCGAATTGCGTCGGGATGGGTAACGGCTAATTCCGGGGTGAATGCGCCTGCAACGACATAGCCGCGTCTCTCCAATTCAACGATATAACCGCCGTCACCGAGCACGATGCCGTCAGCCAATCGCTCCAAAATTCCTTTCGCCATGTGATCATCCTCCGTTTTTTCGGGATATTGTTCATGTGTTAGCTGCTCACATCAATATCCCATTTATGAGTTGTCTCAATTATTTTCGTTGTGCAGTTATCAAGGGGTTTTCGCCAGATGATAGCGGCAGTGCCACGGTTTGCTTCTCGACAATCGACTGATAACACGCCATCAGTGTTTCGACAGCGATGAGGGCCGTTTCGATGTTGCTTGTGGGGGGTGTGCCATTGTCGATTGCGCCAATCAACTGCTCCACCGAGCCGACGACCGTTGCCCCCTCAGCAAACTGATTGTAATCTTGGGGAACATGGTTAATTGTAACGACCTGTGCACTTGCGTCAATAAACATTGTCTGACCCTCAAAGTTGATAGTCATCGAATTGCTATGACGACGGTCTTTGACCAACTGTTGCTTGCCGACCTCAAGAAACGCGAAAAAATCGCCATAGTCAAGGACAATCTGACCGAAGTTTTCAACGTTAGCTTCTGCGTAAACGTCCCA
>JAKZSX010000272.1:0-3708 GCA_047517405.1 Candidatus Poribacteria bacterium
CACGGTTTTCTCTATAACCGGAAGCATAAAGTGGAAGGGGATAATCGCGAAAAGATCCATCAGGCGTTCACTGAAACGCTTCAAAGATGTGTTCGTGTAGAAGAAGCTGAAGAACTGGAGAACGCGGTGCATCTAAACGCAAATGAAATCCTGTTTATGATTAATAATCGTCATATTGCGCCGAACACCCAAGAGGTGTTTGAGGCGATTCAGCCGGACTTGACCTCCGTGCTTGAGCAGATGTCTGGTGGGAACGATTTTACGGTTGAACGTGCATCTGAAGATGTACGAGAACGGTTTGCGGTTCAAATTTCTGCGCGTTCAAGCAAAGGAATATCAGATCTGCTGGCAAACTTGGAAAATCACTAGAATCCATTCTTGCGGTTCACAACGAGGGAATTTTTAGATGTACAATTTTAGTAATGAACAAATCGAGCGATATAGTCGGCAGATCATCCTCAAAGAAGTCGGGGGGATGGGTCAAACCAAGCTGCTTGAGTCGAAGGTTCTTCTCATCGGTGCAGGTGGGCTTGGATCTCCTGCAGGACTGTATCTAGCCGCCGCTGGTGTCGGAACACTCGGGATCGTTGACGATGATGTTGTAGATATCAGCAACCTCCAACGGCAGGTCCTTCACGGGACGAGCGATGTAGGCAAACTGAAAACAGAGTCCGCAAAAGAGACGATTGCAGACATCAATCCCGATGTCAAAGTCATCACACATACCGAGAAGATTGTCTCGGCAAATGCTTTTGAAATCCTTGAGGGGTACGACATTATTGTCGATGGGTGCGATAATTTACCTACTCGCTATCTGCTGAATGACGCCAGTGTAATACTTGGCAAACCGATTGTGCATGGCAGCATCTTCCAGTTTGAAGGGCAGGTAACGGTTTTCCATCCCGGCAGGGGGCCGTGCTATCGCTGTCTTTACCCATCACCTCCACCACCTGATATGGTCCCGAGTTGTCAAGAAGCAGGTGTGATCGGTGTGTTGCCGGGTATTATCGGGAATGTACAAGCCGTTGAAGCTATCAAAGTTTTACTTGATATTGGGAAACCACTAATTGGTCAGCTGCTTCTATTCAACGCTTTGTCAATGGAATTTAAGAAGCTCACGCTTCGCCAAGACCCGGAGTGTCCCGTCTGTGGTAAGAATCCGACGATTCGCGAGCTGATTGACTATGAGGAATTTTGTCAAGTGCGTTGGTAATCTGTGACCTACCCTACACAAGCCCCAAGACACAGGAATATGAAGTCTTGGGGCTTTTTTTGCATCACCAAAAGCATGTTGTAGAGCGTTATGTTTGTGCTTGACAGCATCCATCATGGGTGCTATACTAAAGCCTATTCTAAAAAAATAAGTTGCACCCACAATAAAGCCTATCGGACCGTGAGGCTGCGAAGATCTGAGTCTTGAGGATAGGTCAATATAAAAACTGTGAAAGGAGCTATTGAATCATGTTGAAAAAAAATGTGGTTTTATTGGGAGTAATTATATTAGCGGTTGTGTTGGTAACAACCGTACTCCATGCCGGTGGGCAATGGAACGTTGTAAAGCATCTTGACATGGATTGGACGTTTAGTGCTGCTGCCTTCATAAACTCACAGGAGGGTTGGGTTGCCGGGAGTTCACCCTTTGACCAAACAGGATATATCGGTCATACTAGAGACGGTGGAAAGTCATGGGAACAAGTGGAAACCTCTATTGAGAGTACACTCACAGATATCTACTTTTATGATAAAAAACATGGGTGGGCAGTTGGTCAACAGGGCATGATTGTTGGAACATCGGATGGCGGCAAACGTTGGGATGTCCAAACGAGTAAGGTTGGAAACTGGCTTAAAGGCGTCCACTTTGTTAGTCCCAAAGTCGGTTATGCAGTTGGGATGAGCGAAACGATTGTTCAGACCAGCAATGGTGGAAGACAGTGGAATGTGCTTCGCGGTGGTGAGGTTGCCTCTGCTGTGGGTGATGAAGAAACAATTGTGCTCAATGCTGTCCAGTTTATTGATGAATCCACCGGTTGGGTAACGGGGGTTAGGATTAGTCCAGAAACTGGGGGACAAGATGGTTTAGTTCAGAAGACGACCGATAGCGCACAAACATGGATGGATCAACCCACAAATATCCCGGATATTCTCGAAGATATTTTCTTTGTGGACACCAATAATGGTTGGGCAGTCGGAGAAAATGGTATCATCTTACACACCACAAACGGCGGTGATACTTGGGATATTCAAACGAGCGGTACAGAGGAAAAG
The DNA here is from genome assembly GCA_047517405.1 of Candidatus Poribacteria bacterium. Lineage (GTDB taxonomy): Bacteria > Poribacteria > WGA-4E > WGA-4E > PCPOR2b > PCPOR2b. Next base: position 2,266 of record JAKZSX010000272.1, read on the forward strand.
ATATTGAGTGTCAGATTTGCTGACAGTGCCGTAGGTTGGACAGTTGGAGGTGATTTCGGGGTCAGCATTATCCTTCATACAACCAATGGTGGAGAAACGTGGGAAGACCAAAGCCTCACGGAAGATGAGGCACCTATTATTAGCAAACAACAGCTATCTGATGTTTTCATGTTGGATGCAAGCCACGTTTGGATAACAGGGCCGGGTGGTTTCATGATCTCGTCTTCAAAGTAGAACCTGTCAGTTTGAGCGCAATTCTAAGTTAGGAGAATCTATTTTCAAAAATTGAGGTGATAGATGAATTTTGCAGATCGAATGGACCGTTTGGGAACGGAATCTGCCTTTGAGGTACTTGCCAAAGCCAAAGGATTAGAAGCACAGGGAAGAGACATTATCCATCTCGAAATTGGTCAACCCGATTTTATAACCCCTGCGAATATTTGCGAGGCGGCTTTCAAGGCAATGAAGGATGGCCACACCGGATATGGGCCCTCCGCGGGTTTACTGGAGTTTCGTGAAGTTATCGCTGAACATATTTCGGAAACGCGGGGTGTAGAGGTTCACCCGGATGAAGTCACTGTTACTCCGGGTGCCAAGCCTATCATTTTCTTCACGATCTTGGCACTTGTAGATGAGGGAGATGAAGTTATCTATCCCAACCCTGGATTTCCGATCTATGAATCTGTCATTGATTTTATCGATGGGAAAGCAGTTCCCCTTCCGTTGCGTGAGGAGGTTGGTTTCGGCTTCCGGATTGAAGATCTTGAGGCTTCGATCTCGGATCGGACGAAACTATTGATTATCAACTCACCGCAAAACCCGACAGGCGGTACATTGGCAAAAAGTGATTTGGAGGCAATCGCCGACCTAGCGATTAAGCACAATTTCTATGTGCTGACGGACGAGGTGTATTCGCGCATCCTTTATGAAGGTGTCCACGATAGCCTCATCAGTCTACCGGGCATGAAGGAGCGAACGATTCTGCTGGAGGGGCATTCCAAAACCTATGCTATGACCGGCTGGAGGTTGGGTTATGGGATAGCTCCCACGGAACTGGCAGATAAGATTACACAGTTGACCATCAACTCCAACTCGTGCACCGCAACTTTCACCCAATTTGCAGGGATTGAGGCACTGAAGGGTCCACAAGATTTTGTTCACGAAATGGTTGCTGAGTTTAGAAAACGGCGTGACGCAATCGTTGACGGTCTCAATGCAATTGAAGGTGTAAGTTGTATTAAACCCCTTGGTGCTTTCTATGTGTTCCCGAATGTTACACAACTGCCCCTTTCCTCTCAAGATCTATCGGACTACCTGCTTGAAGACGCAGGGGTTGCGGTCCTACCCGGCACTGCCTTTGGTAAATATGGCGATGGCTACTTGAGACTGTCATATGCAAATTCGCTGGAAAACATTCAGGAAGCCTTAGCCCGGATGGATTCG
>JAKZSX010000273.1:0-3493 GCA_047517405.1 Candidatus Poribacteria bacterium
AGATAGTGGTTTTCGGCGACTAGCTCGTTAGAGATGACTTCTGTAGGAAGGTCGAATTTTTTAGCGGGAGTTAGCATCGGATTTATGTCGTCGCAAGTCAAACGCACGAGTTCTTTACACTTTACCAGAGTGAATTTCTCCATCAAGTACGAAAGACATTGGTAATTTTACCCTGTTTTAGAAATAAACGCAACCGTTTTCCCGAATCATTAAAAATATGCAGAGGGAATAAGTCTGACTGGTTAAAATCAACCGAGAGTTGCTCTAAATCCCGATTTTATCGGAGGATACTTTACCGCAGAGACACGGAGAACGCGGAGAAATGTGGAGAAAAAATAGTATTAGAAATAAGGTTTTCATTTTTCATGTTTTTCTCTGTGTGCTCTGCGCCTCGGCGGTCAGGCTTAAATAAAAGCATACAACAACCTTATTGTGATGGATTTCAGGTAAGGTGGAAATTTTGTTGTATTTTTAGGTAATCTGCCCTATAATTTTGGGTGGTTACTACTATCGCAGTTGTAAGTATAAAGGAAAGGGGAAACAGATGGCTAGAAAAATCGAGAAGTTATTTCGTGCACCGTACGGCGTACCCAACGGCTTGCAAGTAACAGATGAGGGGCTGTGGGTCGTAGATCAGATTACTGACCGAGTGGCATTGGTGGAGATTTCCGAGCCTTCAGCCTATGGGGTGACTAAACTAATCCGGGATATTCCGAGTGACTGCTCCAACACTAGTGGAATGGCTTATGGGGATGGGGCACTCTGGCTAGCAGCAAATGGTTCTGGAGATCAATGGCGTCCAACACGATCAAACGATGCGAAACCGGGACTGGGAGAGATCATTAAAACCGATCCACACACCGGAGAATGCCTGGGGCGGTATCCGATACCGGATGGCGGCGGTACGCACGGCGTGGAATACGATCATTATGAAGAAGGGTATCTCTGGGTCCAAACACTGAAGAACCAGATCATGCACAAAGTGCGGATTTCGGATTGGTCTGTGCAACACTCGATTCCGTTGCCATACGGACGTGGACACGGTGTTGTGCGGGTGGAGGACGGCGTTTGGGTTGTGCACACCTCCGACCGGGTGATTGTCAAGCTCGATTTGGAGAGCGGTGCAGAACTGGATCGGATCGAGGTGCCGGAGGACGACCCTGAACCACACGGTCTGTCGATCTTTGGGGATGACTTCCTCTACTGCGACGCCACATCTGGGTGGATAACGAAAATTTCGGTGTAAAGACAGCTAGTCGAGGCGTATACACAATTGAAACGTGAACAATCCTAGTCATCACGTTTCACGTTTCGTGTTTCACGACGGATTATGTTAAATCCCATCTCCGAGTTCTACCAAAAAAGCCTCCAGATCCCCCAATGCTCGTTGTGCATAAGCGGCAGCGCGTTTCCGTTTGTTGAGCCGTTTACTTGTGTTCAAGGGAGGCAAGATCCCGAAGTTTGCCTTCATCGGTTGAAAATCAGCCGGACTGGCGTGGGTCACGTAGTGACACAGAGAGCCGAGGATTGTGGTAGTCGGCAGAGATAACGGGGATTGACCACTCAGCAGACGTGCAGCGTTCCAGCCAGCCAGCAAGCCTGTTGCGATGTTACCCATGTAGCTTTCAACGCCCGTAATCTGCCCCGCAAAAAAGAGATTTTCCCGTTCACGAAACTGAAGCGTAGGATATAACAGTGTTGGTGCATCAATAAAGGTGTTGCGGTGCATCTGTCCATAGCGCACGAACTCAGCCTTTTCAAGCCCAGGGATTGTGCGGAAAACCCGCTTCTGCTCAGGAAACTTCAGATTGGTTTGAAACCCGACCATATTAAAGAGTGTACCGGCAAGGTTGTCTTGGCGCAGTTGTACGACCGCGTAAGGACGCCTTCCGGTACGCGGGTCGGTCAAGCCCACCGGACGCATCGGACCGAAAGCAAGGCTCTCACTGCCGCGTCCCGCTAAAATTTCAACCGGTAAACACCCTTCAAAGAATTGATGCCATCCAGCCCTGACCCCCTGCTCTAACTCCTGCTCAAAAGATTCCAACTTAATACGCTCAGCACCGAGTAAGGAGGTGACGAAGGCATCGTATTCATCGCGGTTCATCGGACAGTTGATATAATCGCCCTCTGCCTGTTCACCGCGCTCATAGCGTGAAGCGCGGAAAGCAATTTCCATATTGATTGACTCTAGACTCACAATTGGCGCGATGGCATCAAAAAAATAAAGGTGTTCCTGCCCACTCAAGGCAGCGATGGCACTTGAGAGGCTTGGCGAGGTCAGTGGTCCGGAAGCAACGATAGTAGGTTCATCAGGGAGAGCGGTCACCTCTTCGCGCACCACTTCAATCTTCGGGTGATTTGAGATTCGTGTTGTGATGAGGTAAGCGAAAGCCTCACGATCTACCGCTAGTGCACTCCCCGCGGGTAACGCCGTTTGATAGGCGCACTCCAGCAGCATCGACCCCAATCGGCGCAGTTCTGCTTTGAGAACGCCTGATGCACGATCTGGAAGATCAGATCCGAGCGAGTTGGAACAGACCAACTCTGCAAGATTAGAAGTAAGATGGGCACCTGTCGCGGTAGATGGACGCATCTCGTAAAGATATACTTGGATGCCACGTTCAGCTGCTTGCCATGCCGCTTCGCTGCCAGCTAGCCCACCACCAATGATAATTAGATCTTTCATAAGTATTAGGAGCTAGGAATCGATTGAGCTAGATTCCCAATTGTGAAGCATTTGTACCAAATCTTAAAAGGGTCTTCCCATACGATTGAGCGCCGGTGGTACTTCGTTCTTAACTGGCTTGATAGTTTGCAGGTAAGCCCACATCGCCTTGAGATCTTCGTCGTTCATGTTTGCATAAGCGTTTTTGATCGGCATCGGTGGGAGGAGCTGCCGATTGCTCGTATCGCCTTGATGGTGTCCAGTTCGCATCGTATCAACGAACATTTTTTCCGTCCACTCACCGAGTCCTGTCTCTTTATCAGGCGTTAGGTTTGCGGCAAACGTCGTTCCAAAGGGCATCGAAAACGCCGCGAGGGTCGGGGCAGTGAGCATAAAAATACCACTTTGCATCATGCTCATCTCGTATTTGGGGTACGGTGCATTCGCAGGATGACCCGCGAGGTACATAGTCATATCCATCTCCGCACCTTTGCGCGGCGTGTGGCACTGACCACAGGCACCAAGCGCATCAACGAGGTATTTGCCACGTTTAACCAGATCGCTCTGACTCTCTGCGTAATTTAAACAAAGTAAGATGAGTATCAATGTTGAAAGGGTTGCGATTCCGAAAATCCAGTGTTTTCTTCTCATTCTATTAATTCTCCTTCGGACTCTAATAGAGTGAAAGTAGCTACATCATATTGCTGCCCGTCTGCGTTTGCGATTTGAAGTAACCGTCGGTAATTCGTCTTGTGTATTGCGTGAGTCTACCCTTGCCGTCCTGCCTTCCGTTTCCTTTTTCTCCGGTTTCTGTCCAAGCTGCAT
>JAKZSX010000274.1:0-3719 GCA_047517405.1 Candidatus Poribacteria bacterium
ACGTTCCCCGTCACGACCCGCGCATCGAGCTGCCGGCGCTTTGGCTTACTGTGCAGGTGCCGCTGACGGACATTGATTCAATTGAACATGGACCCACGCAATACGTTCCCGTCAGCCACTATTCGGGCAGAAATCCGCCCAAAACAGATACGCCGACATTTGAAGGGCGTGAACCGGTTTCGGTACTTTGCAAAGCGGGCGATATCTATCTGCACGACCCCCAATGCTGGCACCGCGGTACTCCTAACCGGTCGGGTCAAGTTCGCTATCTACTGCAGCAGCAATACGGTAGGAGATGGCCCTTTCCACGTTATAACGCCTACATCAACTACAAAATGTCGGAACACATTCTCGAAGATGCAAGCGAGCGTTTGCTTCAGGTGCTCGGGGACCATCGATTCCGTCCCGAAGATCGCTATCAGTAAAATGAGCAGATAGGAATTTAACTTTGCACAGGTTTTAGACTTGAAAGGAGATCGACATGCAAAAAGCCGCCACCACCTCCCCGCGAAGCCGATTTGAAGGGATTGAAATGCCTCCACTGAATACCGTCAAACCAAGCGAAGATCAAATCTCTCAATGGGAGACACAACTGATTGATGTGGGCTATCTCATCATCCCCAACGCTTTGCCCGCACCAGCGGTTGAGCACTTTCGTGAACGGATCGCCGGGTTTGAACCCTCCGTCGGCTACGGTTCAAACTCACTGGTGCGTCTGTTTGAAAAAGGGGTGGATTTTGTAGATCTGCTGCTAAACGAGCCCATCTTCACCCTGATGGAACACATCTTTGGTGAGCGGATGCACATCATTGGGTTACAAGGGCATCGGATGTTCACAGGGAATGAAGTGTCAAGATTCCATTCTGACGAAATTTACTTGCAGCGCCCCGCAGATGTCGGCGACGACGTGGAATATCCCCCCATCATCAATACAATCAATTGCCACTATTACGTTGTGGATGTCCCGATGGAATTGGGTCCCACGGAGGTAGTACCCGGCAGCCATCGTGCTTGTCGGCAGCCGAGGCCGGACGATGGCGATCCGCCGCATTGGCGGGGTCAAGTACCTGTATCCCTTACCTGCAACGCTGGCGATTGTATCATGTATAGCAACCAGATGTGGCATCGCGGTGCACCGAACCGGACGGATCGCACACGGCTGTCGATCGTTCCGAGTTATGCCCGCCGGTTTGTCGCGCAGCGATTCTGGCCCTTTCTCAATTACAGTCTGTCCCGCGATATTCTTGACCAATGCAGCCCTCAGCAGCGAGAACTCCTCGGTGAACATCCACGCGGGGCGTATGGATAGGGGTGCTCTCCCAAGGATAGGATTTATACCATTTGGAGTTCCAAGGCGACTCTTTCGTGGACGCAGATTTCCAATCTGTCCGGCAGAGCCTGCCCACAAATAGCATAGTTTGAACAAGCACCCACGTTTTTACGAATATGGCGACAAGGGGTAAGGCTAGCCGTGTCAAATTCTTCCGACCACAGTTATGAGGATGTGCACATGATTGTTGAAAAAATAACTGTAAGTCATGAGGAATACGTTGTTACATGGCTCCCACCTCCTTTTCGCCCGCCACGCGAGCTGACCGTCCAAGCCAGCGGAATCTGTTTTACAGATGACCGGAAAATAGTTTTGGTCTCAGGTGATGGACAAGGATGGGTGCTACCGGGAGGACACCCCGAGCCAAACGAGACCTTAGAGGAAGTGTTCGTCCGTGAGGTCCAAGAAGAAGCATGTGCAACCGTGATCGACTATTCACACATAGGCTGCCAGAGGGTTCAAATCCGTGATGCGGCAGGTACGATGAAATTTCATTACTTAGCTAGATTCTGGGCGAAGGTTGTTCTGCTTGACTTTGACCCTAAATTTGAGATTCAGGAACGGAAAATTGTTTCTCAATCGGAATTCATTCCCACTTTGGGTTGGCAAACTATAAAGTGTGCTCAGGCCATCTTGGAAGCAGGTTTAAAAGCAGAGAACCGAGCTGAATGTATATCACATGAGGGGAGACTAAGCTTTTCCCCTACGTCGACGTGACCCCTTCGTTTTACTCAAGGGTAAATCGCTTGGGATACCCAGTAACGACGCTTTGTGAAGGATCTCTGGGTGTTTGTATGAGCTTCTTCACTTCGTTCAAGGACAGGCTTTAAGCGCTAGATCACCAAAGCGGGATTTGTGGACGTTTGTAGGGAACGCAAATCCGCGTTCTGCACGAAAGGAGTAAAATAGTGACCGACGAAATCGAAAAGACCGAGCAACTCATCCGAGGTGCACAGGAGCTGAGAGAGAAGTTCCAGAAAGATCCCCATCGACCAGCATATCATTTCACTCCGCCGTGGGCTTGGATGAACGACATCAATGGGCCCCTCTTTTGGAACGGCAGATACCACATTTTCTACCAGCATAACCCTGACGGTGCCTATTGGAAATGGATTCAGTGGGGGCACGCATCGAGTCCAGACCTGGTGCATTGGACCCACCATCCAATTGCGTTGACGCCGACGTTGGGCGGTCCTGACCGGGACGGTTGTTTCAGTGGCGGTGCGGTTATCAATGATGGCGTGCCCACACTGATTTACCACGGTGTCCCCGAAGGGACATGTATCGCCACCAGCGAGGACCCGGATTTAATTCAGTGGACTAAGCACCCTGCGAATCCTGTTATACCGGTCCCGAAACCGGACAATCCGGACTACGGGAAGTATCGCGTCTATGATCCGTGCGCCTGGAAGCACGGTGACTTTTGGTATGCGTTGTGCGGTAGTCGTGACCCAGCGGGAGGTGATACCGCCTATCTGTTCAAGTCCGCTGATATGGTTCACTGGGAGTATCTGCACCCATTTTACAAATCAAACCGACGCTGGACCGAGGCAGATGAAGATTGCGCTGTCCCAAATTTCTTCCCGATAGGGGATAGACACATGTTGCTGTTTTGCAGCCATTTGCAGGGAACCCAATATTACCTCGGTCGGTACGAAGATGACCGCCTTTACCCGGAGCGATACGCCCGTATGAGTTGGTCTGGCGGACACCTCGGAGGCGGGATCACCGTGCTAGATGGGAATGGACGTCGTATCTTCTTTGACTGGATCCGCGAGACGAGAACGTCGGAGGCTGAGCGCCTCTCCGGTTGGTCTGGCGTGATGACTGTGCCGCGAGTCTTATCGTTAGGCGAAGATAACAATTTGACCATTGAACCTGTTCCCGAACTGGAGATGCTGCGGCAGAATCATCGCCATCACGAGAACATCCATCTGACCACCGATTCGGAACTCGAACTTGACGATGTAAGAGGGGATTGTCTGGAACTTGCCGTGGAGGTTGATGTGGTGGATGGCGTTGAGTTTGGTGTGAAGGTTCGTTGTTCGCCGGGGGCGGAAGAACAGACCGCCATTGTATGTAATCCGGGCGCAAAGACATTGAGTGTAAATATCGGCAAGTCCACTCTGGACAAAAGCATAAGATACATCTACTATCGCAACGAGAGTGCAACGAAGAGGGTACCTGAGAGCAAGAGAATAGTAACTGCCCAAGAAGCACCGTTTGAGCTATCCCCCGGAGAACCGCTCAAGTTGCGTATCTTTCTAGACCGCTCGGTGCTGGAAGTTTTTGCCAATGGACGTCAGTGTGTGACACAGCGAATCTATCCAACCCGAGCCGACAGTCTAGGCGTGATTCTCTTCAGCCGTGGTGGGAGTGTGGATGTGAA
>JAKZSX010000275.1:0-2672 GCA_047517405.1 Candidatus Poribacteria bacterium
GTGTAAAGAACTCGTGCGTTTGACTTGCGACGACATAAATCCGATGCTAACTCCCGCTAAAAAATTCGACCTTCCTACAGAAGTCATCTCTAACGAGCTAGTCGCCGAAAACCACTATCTATTGCGCTGTTCGTGTCCAGACATTGCCGCTAGTGCGCTCCCTGGACAGTTCATCCATGTTCTCATCCCACAAGGTAGTGGATTGCTCCTTCGCCGTCCGTTTACAATCTACACCGTTGAAGGCGATCAAATCACCATGCTCTATCAAATCATCGGCGAGGGGACAAATGTGTTGTCGCGTTTGAAATGGGGTGATTCAATTCGTGTGCTGGGTCCGCTTGGAAACACCTTCGAAATTTCACCAGTTCCAAATCCCGCCATAATCGTCGGTGGCGGGGCTGGCATAGCGTCGTTGATGCTGCTTGCCGCTGCGTTACGGAATACAGGTATGCACACGCTTAGCTTGGTCGGATCGATGAACCGCGCACGCTTGTTGAGCGTAGCGGATTTGAAAGCAATTGGTGTTGAGACGCACATTGCGACCGATGACGGCAGCGTTGGGCATCACGGATTTGTCACCGAGCTTCTCACACACATCCTCGAAACTCGCGAGCTGCAAAATCCGATAATCTACGCTTGTGGACCCGATGGGATGTTGCGTGCCGTTACAAAAATTGCGTTGGATTATCATATTCCCACACAACTGGCGATGGAGAATCGGATGGGCTGTGCGTTGGGAGTCTGCCTCGGTTGCGTTTGCAAAGTGCAAATGCCGGGCGGTGGATTTGAGTATCAGCGGGTTTGTACCGAGGGACCCGTGTTTAATGCTGAAGATATTATTTGGTGAAACGTAAAAAGAGTTTGAAAGGAGATTTAATCATGGGAACATTAACAGGGATGAAATGTGTTGCTTGCCGTCGGGATGCACCAAAGGTTACTGAGGCAGAGATTACGGAATATCACCCGCAGGTTTCCGAATGGGAATTAATCGAGCGCGATGAGATCAAACGGCTGGAACGTCTTTTCCAGTTTGATGGTTTCGCACAGGCGTTGGCGTTCACAAACCGTGTAGGAGAACTAGCAGAGGAGGAAGGACACCATCCCGCACTCTTGACCGAATGGGGAAGGGTAACTGTCACATGGTGGACACACAAAATCCGTGGGCTGCATCGGAACGACTTTATCATGGCGGCAAAAACAGATGCCTTATATGCAGAGTGAGGATGGAAAAATGAGTGGCACTCACCCTTCACTTGAAGTTAATGTCGCCGGTATCCGGATGAAAAACCCCGTCATGACAGCGTCGGGGACTTTTGGATACGGCAGCGAGTACGTGGACTTCATTGACCTGAATCAGATTGGGGCGGTCGTTGTCAAAGGGATCACCAATGTGCCGTGGACGGGGAATTCGATGCCACGAATCTTTGAGACGCCGTCGGGGATGCTCAACGCGATTGGGTTGCAAAATGTTGGCGTTGATGGGTTCATTGATAAGAAGCTGCCCTACCTCCGCAACTTCGATGTGCCCGTCATTGTGAACATCTGCGGCGAGCAGGTGGAAGAGTATTTGGAAATTACGGAGAAATTGGACGCTGCCGATGGGGTTGCGGCAATCGAGATCAACATCTCCTGCCCAAATCTCCATTGTGGTGGACTGAGTTTTGGCGTTGACCCAAAGCTAACCGACGAGCTCGTTAAAGGCGTTAGAGAGCAGACTACTCTACCCCTACTTGTCAAACTTTCGCCAAATGTCACGGATATCACCGTCATTGCCCGTGCTGCAGAGGGTGCCGGTGCTGATGGGCTTTCCGTAATCAACACCGCTCTCGGCATGGCAATTGACATCAACACCCGTCGTCCACAGCTCGCCAACGTCACAGGTGGGCTTTCGGGACCCGCCATCAAGCCGATTGCGTTGCGTATGGTTTGGCAGGTCTACAATGCGGTCAGCATTCCAATCATCGGCATGGGCGGCATCATGACTGGCGATGACGCTATTGAGTTTTGCATCGCAGGTGCTTCCGCCGTTGCGGTCGGGACCGCAAATTTCATCAATCCACGCGCCTCCCTAGATGTAGTTGACGGCATCGAAGAATATCTTGAACAGCATGGGATGCGTTCAATCGCAGAATTGGTGGGGAGTTTGGAAGTCACAGAAATGAAAAAATTCAGATAAATCTACGAACTTTTATCAATATCATCAACGAGGATTCCCTATGAGACACCTCATCACACTTGATGACCTATCCAACTTTGAAATTGAACAGATTTTTCGACTCGCAGATCAGATGCGGACGCAGCTTACCACATGGTCTGGATTCTGTAAAGGCAAACTGTTAGCAACCCTCTTTTACGAACCGAGTACACGGACACGCCTCTCCTTTGAAAGTGCGATAGGGCGACTCGATGGACGCGCGCTCGGTTTCGCAGACCCTGACGCTGCTTCTGTGGCAAAGGGCGAAACGATTGCGGATACCGCCCGCATGGTCACAAACTACTCAGACCTGATCGTGGTCCGTCACAGTTGGGCTGGCGCAGCCCATGTTATGGCGCGCTATTCCAGTGTCCCAGTGATTAACGGCGGTGATGGCAGTCATCGGCATCCCACGCAGGCACTCACAGACCTGTACACAATCCTCCAGCGGAAAGGGCGGATAGAAGGGCTGACAGTT
>JAKZSX010000276.1:0-4711 GCA_047517405.1 Candidatus Poribacteria bacterium
CTACCATAAAAACCCTATTGGATTTAGTACGTGAACCAATCATTATTGGTGCATTGATCATTGCGGGTTGTATCGTTGGTAGTGTTTACGTTTTGAGTCAATGGTACTACGCAGATTTTGACCCTGAGCCGATTCCCACGGAAATTCCTGTGTCAAAGTTGACAGCATCACCCGCACTGTTAGTTGGCACGGATCTTTCGAGGTTATCGGCTTCAGATGCCGAATCGGATTGGGAAGCTGCGGCTGCTGCTAAACCCACCCAAATGGAATCGGAAACGGAGCCGTATGAACTCACACCGGAGGATGAGGCACTTCTCCTAGAGCATTTCGCCGAAACTTTGCCAGATCCTCCGCGTGAATCTCCACATGGGTTGGGTCCCTATCCCGATATTCCGCCGGATTATCCACGGCAAAACGTGTGGGAACGGCTTGAGCAATCGTATTACGATGGTTATGCCAACATCAGCCATGAACTTATTAATCGAGTCCTCATCAAGTATTGGAATCAAGGGGAAAAAACTGGCGCCGGTGTCCATAGTGGAGCTAACGGTAGGGTATACCCACTCTTCAAAGATACCGTCTACGTTAAATGGTCCGAGGTGGAACTTGAGGATGGAAGCCGGGAGACATATTTGGGAAGTTACCTTTGCCATGGCTCTCTGGGAGACTATGAGGAGTCGGTAGAGAATGGAACTCAACCGAGTTGGATGAAAGTCGTTCTCTATGAAGATGGAGGAGTTGACCCGTATTCGTTTCTCGATTTGCCTTGAACTGTTTCTCTGAGATTGTTCCGTTGAGACTCCGGCATTGAATAGTTTTCAGTTGCTTAAAATCACCACTACATGTCTTAGGCACCATTGACAGATAGAATTGGTATTGAAAGAAGGTGAATTGACTGTGACTTTAGCAGAAACCTTTGATTTATGTCAAGAGATTGAACTGAGACATGCAAAGCTATACGCTACGCTATCTGTCAGATTGGGCGATGTTGATGAACGAATTGCCCGGTTTTGGCAGGAGATGAGCGCGGAGGAGTGGCAACACCATCTCCTTGTTGGCTTTGGACGCTCGCTCTGTGCCCAGACTTTCGGACTGGATGGTCCCGCCCCTCAATTTGCTGACGTATCTATCGAACGGATTAACGAGACATTGACTGAATATGAAGAGCGTGTGCGTGCAAAGCAGGTCACACTCAGTGAAGCATTTGAGATTGCCATTGCACTTGAGACCGGTGAGTCAGACGCAATCTATGCGGAGTTGGTTTCGACTATCAAAGACGCTATTTATCAGAGCGATCGACCGTATCTGTTGACCCGTATCTCCCAGATGGAAAAGGATATGCACGACCACGTGAGTCATCTGATTGATGCTGCCAAACGGTTTTCTATTAATCCAGATTTGGTGCGAAAAGCACACCGCTTAACAGATCCCGATACCTCTCCATTAAATTAACACGTCCCACCCAACTGCATTGGTTCATTACTTCGTTAGTATAGTGGTTCATTAATGAACTACTGAACCAATGTACTTTTGAACACCCCATCAAATAATCTCGTCCTCGACGTTTTCCGTTAGTTCCAGAAAGATGTCCTCCAAGCTTAGATCCGTCGCTGTGCGGCTCTGACGCAGCTCATTCATTGTTCCTACCGCAACAAGTTTTCCGTCGTTAATGATACCAATCCGATCACACACCCGCTCTGCAATCTCAAGGATGTGCGTGGTCATGAAAACCGTACACCCACGGTCACAGCACGCGCGTAAGAGTTCCTTTGCCGTGCGAGCACTTTTGGGGTCAAGACCGCTTGTTGGTTCATCGAGAAACAGGACACGCGGTTCATGTATCAACACCGCTATCAAAAGAATCTTTTTCTGCATACCGTAGGAATAACTTTTGATCAGTGCGTCTGCGGTGTCGGTGAGGTCAAACGCCTCCAGCAATTCTTCCATCCGTTGCTCTGACCGTTTAGGGTCAATTTCATAGAGATCTGCAATGAAACGGACAAACTGCCTCCCTGTTAATGTCTCATAGAGGTGTGGTGTATCGGGCATCAGTCCCGTTATCGCTTTCACCTGCGACGCCTCCGCCCGGACATCATAACCGCAAATCGTCGCCGTGCCGGCTGTCGGACGGATCAAACCGGTTAGCATATTGATAGTTGTGGTCTTTCCGGCACCGTTGGGACCGAGGAAGCCGAAAAGCTCACCCGCTTCGACCTGCATGTTCAGGCTATCCACGGCGGCAAGTTTGCCGAAACGTTTGGTCAAATCTTTTGTTGTAATCATTTCTACAGAAACGGACTCCGAAGTCGCTGTTAGTCTCACGTTTTACGCTTCACCTATTATATCACAGAGGCAAAGAAATTCAATCGAAATAGGTGTTGACAGAAGCCGCCGGCAATGCTATCCTATCTTAAGGAGATTTTTTGAATCCGCAGGAGGTTTCCAATGGCAAACACAATTTTACTCGATCCAATCGCTCCAAATAACACATCTGAAAAATTTCTCGCGCCTCGCCTTGACGACCTCAACGGCAAGGTGATGGGCTTGCTGAACATCAGTAAAAACGGCAGCGACATCTTCCTTGACCAGGTCGAAGCACTCATGCGTGAGCATTTTGACCTTGTAGATGTAGTTCGTATAACAAAATCAACCTTTGGGCGTCCCGCACCGCAAGAGTTGATTACGGAACTTGCCGATCAGTGCGACTTCGTGGTTGAAGGACTCGCGGACTGAGGTTCCTGTATATCGTGCAGTGTGCACGACGGAACCGCTTTAGAAGAACGTGGCATCCCCAGCGTATCGATCTGCTCGGATGTGTTTTTTGCCGCCGGAGAAGTTCAAGCGAAATCGCTCGGTTACCGCGATTTCCATCCAACTACCGTTGAACACCCAATCCAAAGCCTCACACCCGATCAAATTCGCAGTCGTGCGGATGGTATCGTTGAAAAGATTGCCGCCGTATTGACAAAACCTTCATAATGGTAAAGCATTCCTCTCGGAGGCGTGGCTCGGTTCAGAAGGTGAATAAAAAGGAGTGTGCACCTCCATGAACGTCATCTTTATTATGAACGATACCTTTCGCAGGGACCACTTAGGGTGTTATGGCAACACTTGGATTCAAACACCCAATCTGGATGGGTTTGCCCAACACGCAGCTGTGTTTGAGCAGTTCTACGCGGCTTCCTATCCGACGGTGCCCAACCGGTGGGACTTGGCGACCGGACGTTTCGGTTTTCCCTTTCGCGGCTGGCAACCCCTGAGTCCTGGAGATGTGACGTGGGGGCAAATCCTGTCTGCGAACGGTGTGCATACCCAAATGATCTGGGATACTCCAATGCTTGCGATGCACGATTATAACTACACGCGTGGTTTTGGGGGACTCGGTTTTGTGCATAGTCAGAAAGGCGATCCATGGATAACCGACCCCACTCTTGACATTCAGCTGCGGGCGCAACCCCATAAAATCCGCAACATCCATAGCCTACAAGGCTACCTCCGCAACCACGCTGCCCGTCAGTTTGATCGCGAGTTCTGCATTGGACGGGGGATGTCGGAGGCAATGGATTGGCTGGAAACCAACTATAATCAAGAGTCGTTTTTCCTCTATATTGATATGTGGGATCCCCATGAACCTTTCGACTGTCCTTGGTACGACTACGCGTTATATGCCGATCCCGATTACGATGGGGACCAGATGCTGTACCCGGAATACGGTCGCCCAACGTATATGACTGAAGCGGAGGCAGCGCATCTCCGCGCCCTTTATGCCGGCAACGTTACCCTGACGGATCGATGGGTCGGTGCATTCCTAGATTTGGCAGAACGGCTGGGACTCTTCAAAAATACGCTCATCATCTGGGCTTCCGACCACGGGCATCTGTTTGGAGACCATGATCTACAAGGTAAACCGGGGGCGGAGCTCGGCAAACTCTACGAAGTTACCATCCGAATCCCACTCCTAGTTCATCATCCGGAAGGATTGGGGGCAGGCGAGCGGGTTCACGGTTTTGTCCAACCCCCTGACCTCTTGCCTTCAATCTTGGATTTTCTTGGCATTTCTACGCCAGCGCAGGTCCAAGGGGCTTCCTTCCTTCCCTTGATGACAGGGAACGAGGAAAAGATACGCGATTACGCCTTCTCCAGTCGATTCCCGCCCAGCGCGGGGACGACCGGCTATACGCCGGTAGAGGGTGCTACTTTCGACGGTTGGGTCGGTTCCGATCGAAACGTTGAACCCAGTACCATCACCGACGACGAGTGGGCTTACCTGTGTGCACCGCAAGGGATGCCCTCCGAACTCTATAACCTGAAGACTGACCCCGAACAGAGACATAACCTCGTTGATGCTCAGCCCGATGTGGCTGAACGAATGCGCGGTGCTTGGATTGAATTTTTGGGAAATCACGGTGCCTCCGAAACGCGCATTCGGCCCTTCCAAGATGCGAACGTCGATGTCCACACGCCGACAAGCGGGACGGTATACGCCTTCCGAGACGATCAGGGACAGTGGATCGCTTTCCCTACTGAGGGACAAGCGCGGCGTTCGGCCTATCGAGACGATGCGCCGGGACCGAAGCGGGAGATTCAAAAGATAACCTTTGGCGACCTGCTAGCTGACAATCCGAAAAATCTGATTCAACTGTATGGGCAGTATTATTGGGCACAAGATTTAGCTTGATGCTCTCTCACATCGTTACAAATTGGGAGTTTC
>JAKZSX010000277.1:0-7728 GCA_047517405.1 Candidatus Poribacteria bacterium
ACTTTTCTTTCTTGACGCAGACAGTGAAGTAAGGCATGATCCCGTAGCGGCACTTGAATCAATCGCTGCCGCCGGTTTCAGCGAAACAGAGCTGATGGCTGAAGGCGATGAGTGGCAGAATCCGGGGTCGCACGACGCGAGGCCGTGTCGTGAAGCACTAGAGCGGTTTAAGATCTTTCCGCACACAATACACACACCCATGTCAGGTGTAAACTTGGCAAGTTCAATCGAGGAGATTCGGCGTGACAGCGTCACGCGTATTGGGGAGGCAATGCGGTTTCTAGGGGAGCTTGGCGGACGGACTGCGATTGTGCATCCAACAGGCAGCCCCGGTCCTGAAGAACCACCTTACGGGTTGGAGAACATCGGTGCAGCAGCGGAGCGTATCCACCGATCTGTGAGTGAGTTGGTTGCGGTTGCAGCGGAAACCGGAGTCCGTGTTGCGCTGGAGAATCTGCCCAATACAAGCATACCGTGTCGTCCGCTGAAGTCTATGGAGGAATTACGCGCGTTCATCGCCGGTTTTCCGCCTGAACATGTAGGACTTTGCCTAGACACGGGCCACGCCTGCATCAGCGGTCTCGATCCGGCGGAGCAGGCACGAATCGCCTCAGAAAGACTTTACGCGCTGCACATACAGGATGTCGATGGACAGGACGACTGTCACTGGGTTCCGGGATACGGTGTCATTGACTGGTCCGCCCTCGGGGCGGCACTTTCAGCCATCGGCTTCGATGGTGCGTGGACAATAGAGGCGTTGGCGGGGCGCACAGAGGCGACAGCGGAACAGGTCGCTGCCGAGTGCGCAGCGTTGTCCAGAAGTTGGGAAGCAAGTGGGATGTCGACTCCGGGGGAGAAATAGCTTCTGCTGTGAGGTAACATTCTTGTTAAATTCGTCCACGAACCGACACAGATTTATTACTAAAGATTAGCGCGATTCGCGGACTCGCTTTTGCTCACTTTCTCCCTTTCTCACTTTCCGCGGAATTGTGCCCTCTACTGCCGGAGGATATTTATGATTATTTACACTATCTATCGCTTTACCGATAACACCACAGGGAGCGATATATGATCACGATCGAGGCAACAACGCCGCTTACTGGACCTCCCGCATGGGCAGTATTGGAGCGGCAGCTGTTTGATCTCATGGACCAATCGGTGTATCCATTCTTGGAGCGATACACCCAGCCGGATGGCAGCCTGATCGGGGGCGAGAATATCGGTGGCAGCGAGGACGATTTCTACGAGAGCTTCTACAACTGGCCCCTGCTGTATCTCTTGGGCGGTGAGGACCATCTTTTAGAGTTAGGAGTACGGCAGTGGAACGCTGTCACCCGACAATTAACCCAAATGGGGCGGGTTCACAAGGAATACGCCCGGTGGGACGATCAGTTCCATCAGGCTGAAAGCGACATCTATTTTTACCTGCTTTGCACCGCTGACCCAAACCGCCCGGAGCACCTCGAACGGGCGCGACGATTTGCCGGCTTCTACATGAATGAAGATCCCGAAGCACTCAACTACGATCCGGCACATAAAATCATCCGCTCCCCCAATAACGGCAGTGACGGTCCCGATATGTCGGTTAATGAAGGACGTTCCTACGGTTATTCCCCCGGGATGGCGCGATACGGCTTGCCCCACTACGACATTCCCGGCATCACCCAAATTGAAGACCTGAAAGATTCGACCCTCGCACTGCGTATGGGTGAAGCGATGGAACAGCGCATGAGTCGTGGAGATGTGGTTGCCAACCTTGCCGTTACCAGCTTGGTCACCAACGCCTATCTCCTGACCGGCGAACAAAAATATCGGAGTTGGGTGCTGGAGTACACAGACGCTTGGATAGAACGCGCCCAACAGAATGACGGATTGCTTCCGGACAATGTTGGTCTGTCCGGTCAGGTCGGTGAGTATATCGAAGGGAATTGGTATGGCGGACTCTACGGCTGGACCTGGCCCCACGGGTTTTACAACATCCAGATGGCAGCACTGGTTGCGGCATCTAACGCTTACCTCCTGACGCAAGATGCCAGCTACTTGGACCTACCCCGTATTCAGATGGATCGCATTGTGCGGCGTGGCGAAATCCGTGATGTCCGCGAAGAGCACATGAGCCTCGGCGAACACTGGATTGGTCAGTTCTCAGCATTGGAAGGACAGCACGAGACCTTCCTAATTCCATACCGCTACGGCGATGCCGGCTGGTTCGATTATCAGCCGATGTCACCGATTTATCCGGTGTCGCTCTGGAATCTTTCGATGGCATCAGAGGATTGGGAACGGATTGAGGAGATTCGCCAAGCCAGTGGATATGACTGGAAAAAGGTGTTTTCCTTCCACACCAAAGAAGATGCAGGGCACGAGCAGCCGTGGATCCGTTTTCTGGCGGGTGATAACCCGACCTATCCCGAAGATATCTTACGCGCCAGCTACCGTCAGGTCTGCCGACGGTTGGACCTAGTTCGCGGGGATGAGGAGGCAACGAGCCATAGAGATCCCCACCGCTGGCAGCAAACCAACCCGGTGACTACCGAGGCTTTGATTCAACTGACGCTAGGTGCGCCGCAACTGATTTACAACGGGGGTCTACTGATGTCCCGCCTCCGCTACTTCGACTTCAATCGAAAACGCCCCGGTCTACCCAGAGATACCGCCGCCCTTGTCGAAACCCTTGAGGCGAACCGGACGGTGGTGCGGTTGGTCAACATCAGTCCCTTTGAGACAAGAGAGCTGGTAGTTCAGGGAGGAGCGTTTGGCGAACACCGGTTTACAGACGTTCAGTATACCCATCGCACAAGTGAGTATCCGGGAGCAGTGGACGCCTACGCTGCGCCACCTGTGTCCGAAGAAACCCGGACCGCGTCCATAGGGGCGAGCCACCTCCGGGTCGTTCTACCCCCTGCGACTGAAATTACACTTGACTTGGGAACCGTGTGTTTTGTTAATCAGCCCTCCGCTGCCCTGCCTTGGTAGGGGGTGGGTCGCCCACCGGATCGGCGAAAGATTTGTGGAGAGTCTTTCGGACTACAACTGTCACACTGTCTAGCACAAACTATAAATATGGAGACGTATCGCCATGCTAACATCATCGCAAATTGACGAGTTCCATTGCAACGGCTTCCTCAACGGAGGCCGCGTCCTCACTGATCGTGAGTTGGAGGCACTGAGAGCGGATTTAGACCACATCTTGGAGAAAGGTCCCGACGGCTTTACCAGCGAAGAGTCGCAACCGGTCTCGTTCCGCAACATGTCCCAACGGGGAGACGAGTCCGCTGCACTCGCTGTTTGGCAGATTGTCAATATCTGGGAAGCGTCCCCAGCCTTTGGGCGGCTGATCTACCACCCATCCATCGTTAAGGGGATAAGCCGGTTGACGGATGCCCTCAATCTGATGGTCTGGCACGACCAAATCCAATACAAACCCGCCAACCACGGTGGGGCGACACGGTGGCACCAAGATGCACCGCTGTGGCCCATAATCCTTCCGATGACCCCTGTATCCGCATGGATCGCCTTGGATGACGCCGATGAGGAAAACGGTTGTATGTGGATGGTGCCCGGCAGCTACAAATGGGGCGATCAGATGGATTTTCTCCGTACCCAACAACACCTTGAACAGCGCGAAGAATTTATGAACATTGAAGGGTTTGCCCCGCCCGCCGATTCTGAAGTCAAAGCTGTGGCACCACAGTCCCGGCCTGTCAAGAGTGGCGAGGTGTCATTCCACCATTCGTTGACTTGGCACGGTTCGCCTTTCAACCGATCGAATCGGCCACGTCGAGCTATCGCCATTCACTACATGACCGGGGAATCGCGTTTTGTGGCAAGCGGTCAGCATTTAATGAAACAGTTTGTAACCTTAGAAGATGGCGTGCCTATGGCTGAGGCTGGCGAGCATTTCCCGACCGTCTGCCGAGATGGCGAACCTGTCGGTGTTCCCGCGTAGTTGTAAGTGCTAGGAACTAGTTAAGAATATAACCGGAGAATCACTATGAAAAGTAGACCGCGCATTGCACTCGGATCCATCCTCACTGAGTGCAACGAATTTGGCGGAGTGCCCATCGATATAGGGTGGTTTGAGCGCTATGAACTGTGTCGAGGGGATGAAGTCTTGCAAGTTGATGCCGGTGTGGTGGGCGGGATGATGAGCGTAATGCGCGAATGCGAAGCGGATGTCGTTCCACTGATTTACGCGAGCACCTGCCCCGGTGGTCCCTTAACCGCCGAGTGTTATACGCAACTCAAGGCGGAACTTCTAGACCGCTTACGCGCCTCCTTGCCTGTTGATGGCGTGCTGTTACCCCTGCACGGTGCTGCGACGGTCGAAAACCTCGGCGATCCGGAGGGCGATCTCATCAAAGCAGTGCGTGAAATTGTTGGGGAGGCGATACCGATTGTCGTCACACTCGACCTACACGCGCATGTCACCGCTGAGATGGTCCGTTTCGCTGATGGATTGATCGCGTGGGAGACCTATCCCCACCGGGATACCTTCACCACTGGCGTGCGCGGTGCCCGACTGCTCTGCGACACCCTAGCGGGACGCTGCCGCCCAACCATGGCGATGGCTAAGGTGCCGGTAATTACCAGCGCGATTCATGGCTCAACCGAAGATGATGATCCCTTTGCCCAAATCATGCGCACCGCCAAAGCACACGAAGGTCATAATGGTGTCCTGTCTACTAGTGTTTTCTTGGTCCATCCCTACTTGGATCAGCCGGACATGGGCAGCGGCGCATTGGTGATTACTGATGACGATATGGAGACAGCGGTATCGCTTGCGTCTCAGTTCGCACAACAGTACTGGGCGCGACGGTTTGATCTTGAGCCCGACATCCATACTCCAGACGCAGCTATCGCCAAAGGTTTGGCGGTGGATGGCGGTCCGGTGCTCTTGGTCGAAGCGGCGGATTGTTGTGGTGGCGGTGCAGCAGGGGATAGTGTTGCCACATTGACCGCTCTACTCGACGCAAAGGTAACAGTCCCTTCACTCGTGCCTGTGGCGGATCCAGAAGCCGCTGCCGCCTGCCATCATGCCGGCGTTGGTCAAGAACTCACCGTCGCGCTGGGGCATCGACTCGACCCGCGCTGGGGTAAACCGGTGACTGTGACGGGGACCGTCACCCGGCTGAGCGACGGTCGTTTCCGCTATATCGGTGGGATTTGGGACGGCGTTGAAGGTAACATGGGTCCATCGGCGGTGTTGACAATCGGTACGATTCAGGTCCTTGTTGCCACCCACGGCACCTATGATTGGGTGGATGAGCAATTTCGTTCTATGGAGATGCAGCCACCCGATGCTAAGTTCATCGTCGTCAAGAATCCGATGAACTATCGCCTCGCTTACGGTGAAATCGCCAAGGCAGCTTTTATCCTTGACACGCCCGGCGCGACACCAGTGACATGCCGACACCTTCCCTACAAATATCTCAAACGTCCCTACTTTCCGCTCGACACGGAGATTCCTGGGCTTACACCAACCATCCTTTAATAGACAACACACCACACAGGAGAACGATATGAACGACAAACGTTATCGGGCAGCCCTTATTGGTTTAGGACGTATTGCAGATACCATCGACGACGAGGTAATAGGCGATGGCTGGCTTGTGCCGTTCAGCCACATGGGAAGTTACATGGACGTGCCAGAAGTGCAAGTGGTCGGTGCCGCTGACCTGTACGCCGAACAACGAGAGGCATTTGGTGAGCGATGGACCATCGAAGACGCGCATCTTTACGAGAGCTACGAGGAGATGCTTGAGCGCGAGAAGCCCGACATCGTGAGCATTTGCACCTCCGCTGCGCCACGCGCAAAGATTACGCTGGATATTGTGCGTATGGTCCGTGAGGGACGGACGGGTGTGAAGTGTATCTGGGTGGAGAAGCCGATGGCAATTTCTCTGGAGGAAGCCGATGCGATGGTCGAGGGCTGCCGCGAAGCCGGTATTATCCTTATGATGAACGCGATGCGGGCCTCCGATGTATACTACCGCAGAGCACGGGCACTTATCGACGAAGGTGTGCTGGGTAAGATGCTGCAAATAACGGCACACGGTGCGGGAAGCCTGTCGCACATGGGTGTCCACTGGCTCGGCGCGATGTGTGTTCTGGCGGGTGGGAATGAACGTGTCTCTTGGGTTGTGGGAGAGGTGGAGAGCGACGAAAAAGCCGCAGGCGATACGGATCTTGCCGGTAACGCCTATCTGGCATTTGAAAACGGTGCCCGTGGGTTCTGCCGCATGCTGCCGAGCGGTGCATCAACATGGACGCTCGACGCAATCGGTGAGCACGGCACGATTCACCTCCGCAACGCCAACGACGGCTACGAGTTCGAGTTGTGGAAAATGGGACACGTCACTGACGACGCGCCAGCCACGCCGGTGCGCCACATCTTTCCGCGTCCCCAACGCATCTGGAGTGCTGGTGCAGGACAGGTCAGAGACGCCATCACCTGCATTGAAACAGGCAAAACGCCCAACTGCTCTGGCGATATGGGGCGGCATCTACTAGAACTCGCCATCGCTATTCGTGAGTCGCACCGCCAAGGCAATGTGCGTGTAGACCTCCCGCTTGCCGATCGTAGCCTATATATCCGTTCAGCGGAGACGCTACACGGGGACACGCCTCGGGCAATCTCCAATCCCAACCGTCATCAACCAACACATCTCATCTCCGAGATAGCCCGACGTGAAGGAATTGGGCGACGTCGCCCCGTTTCATAGTATATAGTAGTAGGCATACGCCGTATGCCGTAACCTGCAGACATAACCCTAGAATTCCAACGAGGTTAATTCGTAGGGAACGCGGATGCCGGTTTTGCTTCTTCCCAAAGTGGGGAGATTACAAAACTGAGCATCCACGATATCGTAAGTGTCGTCCCGACACAACGGTATCGGGATCTGCATTCCGTTTCCTCTTACGTATTATGCCTCATTAGCCCCAGCGGGGCGATATGTGTATAGAATATCAGATACCTAACTCCCCTAAAGCCCCAGAGGGGCGACATGTGTGTCGCATCGGGTGGATATCCACAATAAATCGAGAAAATCACTCGTCGTTCAGCAACCCGGATTTTATGTAAATGTTGTGGCTAATATAACTTTTGAGGAGGAATCATATGCCCGAACCCCAAACGGCGAAGAAGCCCAATCTGCTTTTCATCATGCCCGATCAGCTGCGCGCAGATTTCCTGAGCTGTTACGGTGCCGCTTTCATTGATACCCCCCATATTGACAGTATCGCAGAGGGCGGTGTGCGCTACGAGCGTGCCTATTCCGCTTCGCCGATCTGTGTGCCAGCCAGAGCGTCGCTCCTAACAGGTCTCAACGCGATCAAAAACGGTGTGACAGATAATGGTCAGTGGTTAAGCCCTGACCTCGCTGCGTGCGGTATAGAGACTTGGCCCCAAACCCTGTCCAAGCAGGGCTATTACACCGCCGCGGTCGGCAAGATGCACTTTTATCCGTGGGACATCAATCTGGGATTTCAGTACCGAGTTGCCGCCGAAGACAAACGGTGGTTGGAGATCCGTGATGATTACTATCACTTTTTGAAGGAGGGCGGCTACCGAAAACTCCACGGAAACGAACACCCCGGCTATCACGAAAACAAGGGCGCGATCATCAACAAAATTCCGTGGGGCTATTCGGTCGACCGCTTCGTGGGGCAGGAGGCGTGCCGTTTTATCCGCAACTACGGCGATGAGACCCCCTTTGCGATGATGGT
>JAKZSX010000278.1:0-8159 GCA_047517405.1 Candidatus Poribacteria bacterium
ATTAAACCACGATAATTCGATTGGGTATAGGCTCTGCGGTGCAAAACATCAAGGAGGAACGGCGCGATATGCCCGCCGGGGTTAAATCGGACATCGATCACAACCCCTTCTCTATCGTGCGTTTCAGTGTCAAGGTCGGCAATGAAACGAAGGTAGGCTTCGTAGGACATCTCACGGATGTGAACATATCCAAGCCGTCGACTACTCTTTTCGTGGACGTACGCCTCATTCCAACGTACCCATTCCTTGTAACGGAGGTTTCGGTGCTGGCCACTGTCAATGGGCTGGACGGTGATTTCTCGGGCACCCTCAAGTTGGGGCGTATCGTTGAGTTTCAGAATCACCCGTTTTCCCTTTTTTCGCTGAAGCTGTTCGGGTAGGTTGACCTGTCGGTTGAGGGTAACTCCATCAATAGCAACCAGATATTCACCAACCTGTGCGGATTCTTCTGGAAACGTTAGTGGAGAGTCAAGGATGATTTCGGAAATCTTGAGGTGCCCATCCCTTTCCAACGCCTCTCGATCGAAATCCGCACCGAGAAAGCTATCCGGCGCGTTGTCAGTCCAGCCGCCGGCACCGAGGTGGGAAGCGTTCAACTCTCCAACCATGAGATTCAAAAGCTCACGAAAGTCCGCCTGCGTTTGTACTCCTTGCACCATCGGACGAAACGTTTGGTGTATCTGTTCCCAATCACAACCGTGGAATTGTGGGTCGTAAAATCCATCCCGAATCAACCGCCACGCCTCGTCGAAGGCTTGCATCTTTTCGAGATGAAAGTTGACCTCAACCTCTGCTCTCGTATCTAACGCTTTCGCCTCCCCCTCCTTCGCTCCATCTTCACCCATCCCCACGGAATGGATGCGCCCTCCATCGATATAATAAAACTTCTTGCCGTTTGGTATGAAATGCACGTTACCTTTTCCACTCGCAGTTCCTGTCAATTGCTTGGGGAGTTCACCGGGCTTATCCTCCTCAAGGGACATGCTCCACAGGTTCGGCTGCCCGGTTGTGACACCGCGAAAGATGAGGGTCTTGCTGTTGGGCCGAATGCTTTCAGCGTGGGCGTTGAGTTTGAAGTCAGTGAGGAAACGGAGTCGATGTTTAATCCCTTCAAACCCAATCTCAACTGGCTCAATCTTCTTTTCGGGCTTCTTATCTTTTGCTTTTTTGCTCTCAGCGTCCTGTTCATTTTCTGATTCGCCCGAGTCTTCAGTCGCTGGATCGGATTCCTCCGGTTCGCTGGACTCCGCTTCCGGTGGCTGCGACTTGTCCTGCTTTTCCTCTCCGTTCCGCGGGGCTTCGACCTGAAATAGCCGATCAAAATCATCTTCCTTGAAAACCGGTCGAATCGGCTTTAGGTCTACCCGCGCAATTTGTACCTCAGTGCGATACTGTCCCGTGTTAAATATGATAAATTTTCCGTCGGGAGACCAAAGGATACTATTTGTGCTAATGTTGCTCAAAAAGGTCAGTTGCTTAGGGGTATCCGATTCGATATGTTGGACATAGAGGTTGCTGAAGAAATTAGTATCCGTTGCAATGAAGGCTAGCCATTGGCTATCCGGCGACCACTCGAACTCTGTTGGCTCGGGCACACCTATAAAAGCCTGATCGGTAATGAAAGGTCGTTTCTCCTCCGTTTCTGTGTCCATCAGCCAGATTTCGCCTTTGACCCCGGTTGCATCCGAATGCAATGGAACTTGAATGTAAGCAAGCCACTTTCTATTGGGCGAGAACTTTGGCGTGTACTTCTGCTCCGGCGAATCCGTCAGTTGCGCTTCCACCCGTTCTTGGAAGTGATATTGAAAGACCTCGTTGTGCCCTGTCCGATCCGAGATGTACACGACACGCTCGCTTTCCGGGTGCCACTGCAACTGACTCTCGCGAGAAGGTGTGGCTGTAACCTTGAACGAATCTCCTCCCTTTTTGATCTTATCCCCTTTGTCCGCTAAATCTGCGAAGACCTCGCCGTGAACAATAAAGGCGACCTTCTTGCCGTCAGGGGCAAGCTCAAATTCGTTGATGCCAGAGGTATAGCTATGATGCCGGATTGGATTCGATTTTTCGTCAGTCTGAAGGATAATCTCTACCGGCTCAGTCGCTCGGCTTTCAAGATTCAGTCGCCAAATCTGAAAACCGCGTTCAAAAGTAATCCACTTCCCATCGGCAGAGATAGAGGGACGCAGCACCCGCCCATCGGCAAAGTGAGTAAACTGTTCAGGCTCCGCATCACCTGCTAGCGTCATATGCCAAATGTTCTCCTCACCATCGCGGTCACTCAGGTAATAAAGTCCAGTGCCATCAGCGTTCCACATCGGTCTCAGATTTTTGCCGAGATATTGCGTCAATCGATGGTAGTCGTTCGCTCCAACTGCCTCACTGACTGTCCAGATATCGGAATGCCCAGGGGGGTGCTGCCCATGCCGCCACCATGGACCCCCATTGTTGTTAAAAGCCAATGTCTTGCCATCGGGAGAGATTGCTAAATTGTAGTGTGTTTCGCGCGGATCTCCAGCGATTTGGATTGGTGTGCCCCCATCAATATGAGCCTTATAACTCGCACCACGAATTCCATCATAATCGGAGGTGAAGTAGACCCATTGCCCGTCCGGGGACCAACAATCTGGTGGAGTAGATTCGTTGTGATAGGTCAAGCGTTTCGGTGGACGATCCGACTGGAGGGAGATGGTGTAGATATTTCCACCACCTGTGCGCTCAGATGCAAACGCCAATTGTGTTCCATCGGGAGAGAATATTGGGTGTGAATCGTTGCTTGCGTGAGATGTTATGCGGCTAGCCTGTCCGCCATCTGCGGGGACAATCCAGACATCCCCCGCATAGCAGAAAGCAATTGTACTCCCATCCGGTGAGAGGGAGGGCTGCCGCAAATACGGGAGATTCCCGCTTTCAGTTTTTTCGTCAGATTTCATTGATATGTCTTTGCTTTCCTCCGTTTGGGGTAATACTATTTTTCAGCGATGGTGAGTTGTAGATATAGTTTATTCAAAATTTCGGCCCGCAACCAAATACCTTTTAACTGCATCGTGATTCAGAGTGTATCCCAACCCAGGGCGATCCGGCACCAGAAAACACCCATCTTCTAACGGGAAGTCCTCATTGACTAAAGTATCCTCCCAAGCCATAGGTCCAACCATGTCGTAAGGCTGAGTTAGATGAGGCATGCAGGCAGCCACATGCAACCCCATAGCTGCACCCGGTCCGTACGCCACCGTTTGTGACCAGCCGTCCATGCCCAATTCATGAGCGAGGCGTGAGTGGTTAATTGTTTCAAAGGCACTCTGACCCCCAACAATAGCGTAATCAAGTGCCTCCGCTTGGAATCGCTGGATGAGGTCTTCGTTGTTATAGACGTGGTCCCCCACAGGTAGGTGAATGGTTTGCCGCAGACGACGCCATTCAGAAAAGGTGCCGCCTGCCGCGCGTTTCGTTATTGGGCTCTCTAGGCTCTCCATCCGATGTCCCTGTAGGCGACGGGCAAGTTCTTGTGCCACCCAGACCTCCTGAAGCCGCCAGCGAATATCGGGGCGTACCGCCATATCCGGCAGGACTTTGTGGATAGCTTCGACACGGTCTGTGACATAGCGGATGCGTTCCTCTGGCGTCGTTTCTCTGCTGGTAATGCATTTCATCTTGTAGGCGCGAAAGCCGTGTTCCCATCCCCACTGTGCATCTTCCGCTGTATGCTCCGGCGTCTTGTAGCCGGTGCACTGAGTGACAAAGATGCGATCCCGGAGTCTACCGCCGAGCAAACTCCAAATCGGAACGCCGAGTGCCTGACCGCGCAGATCGAGTATCGCCTGTTCAAAAGCGGCCACCATTGGCGGTGTCAGGGTGGCAAGATTAATCTCTAGCACATCCTGTCCCAACCAGTCGTTTAACGTTTCCTCTATCGTTGCCATTGGCGTGCCCCGCCCTATCTGGGTGAGACCTACCAATCCTTCAGTAGTTTCGACTTCCGCGATACCGTGCTCCGATCGCTGATGTGTTGGCTGACCATAAAAGTCGTCAGACCACCACCATTTTCGTTCAGGTACGTTGACCATATAGAGTTTGATGCAGGTGATTTTCATAACCGGTGGTGCCCTCCGTTTCAAACGCTGATTGTCAGTCATTTTACCGGGTAATCGGTTCCAAGCCGTGCTCCCAATCGCAGTCGAGGCAAAAACTCACTCCCAATGCCAGGTTCTGAATCTTGCCGCCACAGGTAGGACAGTCTGTGAATTCCGAAACGACAGACGGTAAAGACGACGGTTCATGCGGATCGTGATCGCCTATTCGGAGATGGGTGCATTCGTAGATATGCCCATTGCATTCGGGACAACGGTAAAAGAAATTGGAGTGCAGTCCCGTAATATCTGGCGGGATGATGTAATCCAGCTCATAAATGACTGCATTATCACGGATAAGTCGTGCTTTCCCTGAATCTTCGAGAGCGATTGCGTCCACTTCGTCCAGATTGGGTTCTAGCTGTACAATGAGCCCATCAATCCGATAAGCAGCCACAGCCCACGGCAGCTCTGTTACCCCAAAGATGGTACTCGTCCGCTGCGGCGCAAGCCGCTCAAAAATATGGCTGCCAGCGAGTATCTTCACCGGGACAAAATCGTCCTGAAAAGTAAAATGAGAATTTGCTGGATTTAGGTCGTTCATAATTGGTGCTGCTCAGCCCCTAAAGTGGAGTTGGCAGGTCCGCTGAGATTACAGGAATATACAACTTGGCTCGCTTATCTTCTTTGGTTGCCCCGTATATGCTAACTTACGCATCAACGACACTGTTTTTCAGGATACCAATCCCCTCAAGCTCTACCTCGACCACATCGCCAGCTTTTAAAGCTGATGTTGTGCCGGGGGTTCCGGTGAAGATAATATCCCCCGGTTCAAGCGTCATTGCCTGCGAAACGAAGCTGACAATTGCCTCTACCGGGAAAATCAGATCGCCGGTGGTCTGAGACTGCACAACCTCACCGTTGATTCGGGTTTCTAATTGGAGCGCATTGTAGTTGAGACCGGTCACAACGGTAGGACCGACGGGCCCAAATGTATCGGAGGCTTTTGCACGCCACCACTGCATGTCGTTGCTTTGCCATGTTCGAGCACTCACATCGTTGCCGCAGGTAACACCCAAGATATTTGCTGCAGCTTCTTCCGGGGTTGCTCCTTTTGTGCGGTTCTTGATGACCACAACCAATTCGCCTTCCGCGTGAACGTTATCGTCACCAGCGGGCAGCACAATGTCTCCCTCCGGATCGTTTAGGCAAGTCGGTGTCTTGATGAAAATCTCCGGATTCGCGGGCTCCGGTGCACCGTCGAGATGGCTCCTATAGTTCAGTCCAACCGCTAAGACTTTCCTAGGTGTGACCGGCGCAAGTAGTTTTACTGCCCCCAGTGCGACTGTATTCCCGGTTTCACTATATCCACCGATCGGATCGCCATCTAATTCGTTAATCGTGTCGTCCGAAAGCGTTCCGTAACTTACGTTCCCATCAGACAAGTATCGAACAAATTTCATAAAGTCCTCCAGTAACTTTCCCGCAGATGGTAACGGGCTTTTGAATTTTTTTTAACGATAAATCTGTTCATAAACAGCGAACAATTTATCTTAATTCGGCGAAATTGTCAAGGGATAATTCATAGGCAGCCGTGATAAAGTGTTGATAAAGTAAGTCAAGTGTGCTAAAGTTAGAAACCGTAATTCTAAAACTCACTATACACTTTAGACACGTTAATTATGAAGGAGCATTCATGCCATACGAACAATTGCTTCCCACTACAGTGATCGGTTCCCATGCGATGCCGGGCTGGTTTTGGACAGCCATGGATGCACAAAAACGCGGTGAGTATGGACCCACCGACGAAAGAGAAGTTTACGATGATGCCGTTCGGCTGGCAATCTGGGACCAGAAGGAAGCTGGCATCGATACCATCACGGATGGTGAAATGCGTCGCTGGTACTTTGTGCAAAACTTCTACGGACGGATGGAGGGATTAATTGAACGACCGGTCCTCCGCCAAGCCGGACTGTATGCCTACGACAGCGTCCCACGTTACTATATTGAAGATCAGGTGAGTATCCCGGCAGGCTTGGGGATTGTGGATGAATTCCGATTCCTGAAAGCAAACGCTGGCGAAGGGCAGCGGATCAAGGCGTGTTGCCCAGGCCCCCTGACGCTGACCATGCACATACACATCCGCGAAGGCGACCCATACAAAGATCGCGTCGAACTTGGATGGGAATTCGCCGAAGTCATCAACAGTGAATTGAAAGCCCTTGAGGCGGAGGGGTGTACCGAAGTCCAACTTGACGAGCCGAGCTTCGGCATCATCCCCGGCAAATTTGAAGATTGGGTAGCACTGCTCAACCGTGCTCTCGATGGGGTATCGGTGCGAAAGAACCTGCACATCTGCTTCGGCAATTTGGGATCGCGTCCCCGTGGCAAACGGCGGTACGACTGGATGTTCCCAGCATTGCTGGATATGAACGTTGAATGCCTATCAATGGAATTCGCCAACCGCGAAATGGTTGAACACGACATCTACAGTAGATTCGAGGGAAAGTTCGACTTTATGGCGGGCGTCGTGGACATCAAGAGTTTTTGGAACGAACCGCCTGAGGAGATTGCCAACCGCATCCGCCAAGTTTTACAACACTGTCCCCCCGAACGATTGAGTATTTCGCCTGACTGTGGTTTCTTCCAGCTTCCGCGCTGGCTCTGCCGTTTGAAACTACAAAATCTCGTCGCCGGGACGCGTATCGTCCGCGCCGAGTTGGAAGGCAAATAGCAACAAAGAAAAACCGTTGGAAAAAGGGACTATGCAACTCTTTTTACACAAGGTGCACAACCTACAACATATTGCTTCTTCCGTTTCACGTTTCACGCTTTACTTTTTACTGCTCGTCTACAGCCCAACTACCAGCTCCCAACAGACCGCCGACGAAATCGTCATGTCCGCGATTCGTCACCAGAACCTTGGATTGGCTTATCTCGAAGAATCTCAACCGCATCAAGCGATTGAGCAATTTCAGGGACTTGTCAACTTAGTGCCCGATGAATCGATCGGTTACGGCAACCTCGCCGTCGCGCATCTACGCCTCAAGCAGGGCGAGGAAGCGGAAACGTGGGTCAAACATGGGCTTGAGGTTGAACCGATGGATAGCCGGTTACATTTCATCTCGGCAGAGATCTATCAATCGCAAGGGAAAACGGCGGAAGCAGTTGCGGCTATTCTGGAGGCAGTAAAACTTGCCCCCGATGACCTCGAAGTGCGGTATGAACTGGTGCGCCACTACCTAGGTCAGCGGAATAACCCGGAGGCAACGGATAAAGCGATTTCGCACCTGCGGGCGTTGCGTGAGAATACCCCAGCGAATGTAGTGGTACTACTCAAGTTGGCAAATTCGCTTCTACGGCGGGAACAACTTGAGGCAGCGAAGCGGATCTGCATGGAGTTGAATGCCCTGCTGTGGGACGCCGATGAAGAATTCCTGAAGTATCTGAAACAGGGGCTGGTTTTGATAGACCAAGGCGACGCCAAAGGGGCAGCCCGATATATTCAGATTTTTGAGAACGTCCAAAAGCGAAGTCCCCGCTATCAACAGGGGATCGGAGAGTTGGTGACAAATATCCTGGGGCACCCGATCGAGGGATTCAGTCTAGGATTCAAGGCACGGGTGAAAGCGAGGCAAACACCACCAATCGAGGTCAGCTTTGCCGATGTGACTCAGGAAGTCGGGCTTGCCGACCTGAACGGGGAACGTTCCAACATTCTCCTGATAGACTACGATAACGACGGCGATCTCGATCTGTATATCCCCTCCGTCGTATTAAACGCTATACCTAATCTCTTTCGGAATGAAGGTGGAAAATTTGTCCCCGCTGCACAAATCGGACGTCGTGGAGATGCCGCCGCCTTTGCCGATATCGATAAGGATGGCGACCCGGATCTCTGTCTGTTCGGAGACGATGGCCCTATCTTTCTCCGCAATGATGGAGCGGGCTACTTCACGGAAATTGCCGAGATGACAGAGTCTACCGTCGCCCAATCGGATCAGGATTCAAAGAACAGCAAACCAATCCTCTTCGTCGATTATGACCATGACGGCGATCTGGATCTATTCACAGCGGACGACCGGGTGGAAA
>JAKZSX010000279.1:0-2956 GCA_047517405.1 Candidatus Poribacteria bacterium
CACGCGCAGGAAGGCGGACTGTTGACCTATGAAGATCTCGCAGCATTTTCGGTTCGGGTCGAGCCGCCGACGCACATCACCTACAAAGGCTATGATGTTTATACCTGCGGACCGTGGTGTCAGGGACCAACCCTGAACATGGGGCTAAAGATTCTCGAAGGGGTTGATTTACAGGGGATGGGGCATCAGTCCGCGGACTATCTCCACACAGTTATCGAAGGGCTCAAATTGGCGTTTGCGGATCGAGAGGCATATTTCGGCGACCCCGACTTTGTGCAGGTCCCGATGGCGGGCTTGCTCGATGAGCGATATGCCGCCGAGAGACGGGGTGCGATTGACCCACAACGCGCAGCTCCTGACATGCCGGACCCCGGTGATCCGTGGCGGTTCCATCCGGAACCGCGCGGGGAGAACGGTCCCTACCCGACCCTAGACCCAAATCGCCCGCAACCGGAGCGGATATCGCATTGGGAGAGCGATACCAGTTATCTCTGCGTGGTGGATGAAAGTGGCAACACCTTTTCGGCGACCCCCTCAGATGTGGTTGGTTGGACGCCGATTGTTCCAGGCTTAGGTTTTCCCGTCTCAGGGCGGGGCACGCAGATATGGCTCGATCCGGCGCACCCCTCCTGCCTGCAGCCGTGGAAGCGTCCACGTCTCACCCCGAACCCCGCGATGGTTCTCAAAGACGGAAAGCCGTTCATGCCGTTTGGTTGTCCCGGCGGGGATGCACAGGTACAAGGGATGCTGCAGGTGTTCCTCAATATCATCGAGTTCGGAATGGAGCCGCAAGAGGCGATCGAAGCCCCTCGCGTCATCAGTCACAGTTTTCCGAATTCGTTTTGGCCCCACGGCTCGCTGCCCGGCGAGGTAACGGTCGAAGCCCGCATCGCCCCACAGGTGCGTGAGACTTTGCGGGATCGCGGACATCTTGTGGAAGATGATGACGATTGGAGCGCAGGGGTCAGTCGTGTGTGCGCGATTACCATTGACCATGAGACGGGTACACGCCTAGGCGGCGCAGATCCACGTTCTACGTCGTACGCAATCGGTTGGTGACATACTCCCAAACCTAAAGGATTGGGCTTCTCACCCGTTCCTTCAGGAGTCGAATTGTGCTATCAACAAGGATAGCCCGGCGAACCGGGACTTACGTCCTCTCCAGCAAGGGTTGATGCCCCAACCCTATAGATATTGACCGCTGCGTTGCGATCTCTATCCAGCTGCGTGTGGCAGTTCGGACACTGCCAAGTCCTATCCCGTAGATTCAACGCTTCATTGACTGCACTGCAAGCTGAACAGGTTTTACTCGAAGGATACCACCTATCGATGAATGTGATTTTAACGCCCTTCTTTCGTGCGATATACACCAACTTCGTGACGAAATCGGCGAAGCCGAGGTCGCTGACCTTGCGACCCCACAGGGCTTTCATACCTTGCAGGTTCAAATCTTCGAGTCGGATCTCGTCATATTCACCAGTCAGTTGGTGGGCTAACTTCCAGTGGAAGTCAGCACGACGGTTCGCAATATCGTTGTGCCGTCGCGCCAGATTGAGCCGTGCCCGTTGCCGATTCTTTGACCCTTTCCGCTTGGTGCTGTGCTTACAACTGGCGCGTTTGATAGCGTTGATGCTACGTTTGAAAAACTGAGGTGAATCTATGTCGTGTCCGTTTGACCCGGTGAGATAGCGTTTCAGACCGAAATCGAAGCCTGCGATTTTACCCGTCATGGCTCGGTTCAGGTCGGCATCTTCATGGTCAGTCAGAACACAGATGTAGACATCGCCGACGGCATCCCGCTTAATCGTGCAACGTTTGGGATTACCGTCTATGGCGCGGGATTTGAAAAAGTGGTAGACACGATTGCCGATTTTGATTTGATTGCCAGATAGAAGCGACCAGCCTGCCTGTGTCAAGGTGAACGATTTGTATTTACGACGCGCCTTGAACCGAGGCCTGCCCCACTTTTTACCTTCGGCCCTCGCTTCAAACATTGCCTTGTACCCTTTATCTATCCGCGCCGCCACGTCTTGAATCGCTTGGCTTGGCAGTTGATGCCAATGGGCGAACCGAGGCACACGCTTCAGGGTGGTGATGTGCCTCATCAACCGAAACTTACTGATATACTTGCCGCACATAGCATAGTATCGACGCTGGAGGGCGATACAGTGATTCCAGACAGAAGCGTGTCCGTCTATCGTTTTATGCAATTCGCGGTTGCTGTGATTGGAATACAACTTGAACTTGTAGGTTTTCATGGAGTCGGCTTTCTAGCTTTCATATCCTGTTCCGTGGGCTGTGGGAGGCACCACCTAGCGGTGGTGCGGAATTCCCCCCACGAAAGCCGCCATAATTATATCATGTTTTAGCTCCAGTGTTAATAAAAAAAAACGGCTAAAGCACAGCTTATATCCCAAGCCTAAAGACTTGGGCTTTACGGGCTAAAGCCCCAATCTGTAAACAGACCTACCAAAAATGGATTTACAATAACCTAAGTTGCTAGTCGTCAAACCGGCTCGGCTTGGATAGACATATCCAAGCCATACTCGCACGAGTGCAGTGGATTTGGCAATCCACTGCGAGCAATGATTAAGTCCTATTCTCTCGGTTTGCGACGCTTCCTATAAGTAGCCACATTGGGTTACAATGAGAGAGGAGTAATTGTATGCCTTTGACCTTTGATATGTCGTTAGCGGAGTTGGAAACCTATCAGGGCAGGAATCCGCGCCCCGATAACTTTGATGCCTTCTGGGAGGAAGGGCTTGCAGAGATGCGGGAGATTGATCCGCAGATTGAGATTTCGCCTGCGAGTTTTCAGACCTCCGTTGCCGAATGTTCGGATCTCTATTTCACCGGTGTCGGCGGTGCGCGGGTTCACGCCAAACTCATCCGCCCGAATAACGCACCCGACCCTCATCCGGCGGTGTTGATGTTCCACGGTTACTCTGGCGATGCC
>JAKZSX010000280.1:0-12252 GCA_047517405.1 Candidatus Poribacteria bacterium
GCATCTGGTTTGGGGATAGTTGCCCCCATCAATTGGAGTGCTTTTTTCGCCTCCTCAACCGATTCTTCTGTGCCCTCGATTGCCCCATACTGTTTAACGAGGGATTGATAGGTTTGCTTAGCGGCATTTTGGTCTTGGAGATATTCCTGCTCAATTCTGGCTTTGCTAGCTAACGCTTGCGTTGCTCGTTTGCCCTCCGGGTGGCGGTTTGCCACGTTATCGTAAACTTCTGCAGCTTTCTCATAATTGCTGGCTTCCTCATAGCTTTTTGCCAACATCAGTTGGGCGTTGTGATTGCGCTCCGACGCCGGAAATTTGTTGACGATGGTATCAAAGGATTGTTGTGCTGATTGATAGTCTTCCGACTTGAAGGCATGAACCCCCAGGTGCCAGTGTGCTTCGGCAGCTTCTTCGCCGTCAGGAGCGGCAGCGATGAGGTCCTGATAAACTTTGATTCCCTGTCGGGGTTGATTCATTTTTTCGATATACAACTTAGCGAGACCCAATTGCGCCTGATGTGCCTCTGGTGTTCCGGGGTTGGAATCGATGACCGACTGATAGGCATCGACCGCACCACGATAGTCCTTTTCTTGGATGAGTTGGTTTATCTGTGTGTCCATGCTCTTTGAGGCGCAGCCGTATTGGGTTATCGCCGCTCCGGCGAGTAATAAAAAGAAGATACCATATCTAATAGATTTCATGTTTTTTTCTCCTTTGCGTCGTTTACAATGTTATTTTATTTGAGATTGATGTTAAGGGGGATGTTCCGAGCCGTCACTAAAAGCTCCATGATGCGGTAGTCTTTCAGTTTTGGTTTGTATTTATTGATGGACTGTTCTGATTTGCGATCTTCGGCTGGATAGGTTGTGTACACCGTTGCTATCCAGTGCTCCGAATCGAGTTCCCAAACTATCTGTGCCTTTTGGACGATGAGAAAGTACTTGTTTGTATCAATAGTTTCCTCATTGATAACATGGCAGGACGTTGAACTCAATTCTTGCGGAATTTCACTGATCAAAGTGGGATACTCGACTGGACTACCTACCACCGCGTTGATATCCCCGGAATAGACCTTACGGAATCCGAGCGCTCCCTCTTCTCCGAAAATGAACTCTGAGCCTTCAATGGTGGCGACGTGTATTACATTGTGTATAGGATCGCCATAGGCAAATCGTTTTGTAGAACTTGGGATGCTGGCAAAAGCGGGCAGAATTTGGTTGGGTTGCCCGTGTTTATCTGTGACTTGATCCTCACTCAATCCGACGAAAAACGCGGACGGTAGTTGTGATCTCGGGATGCGGTTTCTTGGATAGATTGTTCGTCGTTTGACAGGCAGGCCTCCACCCCTTGGGGGGTTAAACGCTGCAGAACTGCTGGTTTGAGAAAGGGTCGTTGGTTCTGTATCTCCATTTTCTGAATCTTCGGATCTGGAGCCAACTCGCTTTGTTAATTCGTGGAGCCGGTGACGTACCACACGATTCAGTGGATTGGCTCTGAGCGATTTTTTCCATAACGCAATTGCCTCATCGGTATATCCCTGCGATAGATAGTATTCACCAAGAGCGATAGGTGCTGCATAAAAACTCGGATCTTGCTCTATCGACGCTTTGAAGGCGGCAATCGCGGTATCCGTGTCACCTTTGAGGGCAATGAGTTGTCCACGTCCATAGAGTATCAGTGGATGACTGGGATATTTGGCAACAAGCGTATTGATAATCTCTTGTGCTTTATCCTCCATTCCGCCCTTGTGGACCGCCATCGCCGCATGTACCCTTGCGTAGATAATCCGGTTATCTATCCCTCTTCTCTGAAATGGAGTGGTGTCATCGGTTTTTTCTCCTTGGGCAATCCGTGCTGCGATTTCGTATTTCGATTTTGCCCAACCGTAATTGCCGTATTTGTAGCAGAGATTTGCCAATTCTTTTTCGCCGGCATAGGTTTCGCCTTTCTGATCGACGAGGTCTTGGAAAATCACGGCTCTCTCGGTATTTTTCAATTGGTAATGAAGCACTTCAGCGAGGCTTTGAAGTGCTTCGCTATACTCGGTTTTGGCAGCAATTGCACGTTCAAAGGATTCAACCGCTTTGTGTGGATCGCCCATTTTTTTGTATGCCAATCCCATTCTCCAGTAGATTTCCGGATCTCTGGCTCGATTCAACCCCAAGACGGTGTTGTAAGTCTCAATGGCTTTTTCGTAATCTGCGTCAATGTATTGATTGGCAGCGGTCCCAATGACAGCGTCAAAAACTCCTCCATCTTTTTTAACTGCCTTCCTTACCATTTCACGAGCGTGTTGATGCATACCTAGCTTTCGATAACAGAAAGAGAGACGGAGATAACTATACGGATCAATCCGTGCCTGGTTATGTTCAGCAAGCCCAATTGCGTGAAAGAACAGTGCCCCGGCATCACGATAATTTTCAGAATCTAAATTCAGTTGAGCAATTTTAAGCACTGTGTCGTGGTAAACTGCCCCTTCGACACCTTCCCCACCCATTTCTTGGATGACTGTCTTAAAGGGTCTCATAATCTCTTCAGGGTCTACGCCGAAACCGGAGTCTGAGTAGTCAGGAACCTCCCCCATTGCGGGACTACGTTCAATCCTGCCCCGTGGACGATCTCTTTCACGGCGCTGCCTCTGGCGCTCTAATGCACGCTCCACTTGTGTGAGTGACTGATCATCCGGTTCGGGGATAGTTGCTCCCATCAAGCGGAGCTCTTGTTTCGCGGTACTAACTGATTCTTCCGCGCCTTCGATGTTTCCATACCGCTTGACAATAGATTGGTAGGTTCGCTTAGCAGCGGTTTCATCACGAAGAAGTTCACCCTGAATTCTGGCTTTGCTAACTAACGCTTGTGTCGCTCGTTTACCCTCTGGGTGGCGGTTTGCCACATTGCCGTAGATTTCCACCGCTTTTCGATATTCACTAACTTCCTCATAGCTTTTTGCCAGCATTAGTTGGGCGTTATGATTGAACTCCGATGTCGGAAATTTATTGATGATGGTGTTAAAGGACTGTTGCGCCGATTGATGGTCTTTCGATTTGAAGGCATGAAGCCCTAAGCCCCAGTGGGCTTCGACAGCTTCGTCGCTGTTAGGTGTGGCAGCAATGAGGTCTTGATAGATCTGGACACCCTGTTGGGGTTGATTCATCTTGTCGATGTATAATTTGGCGATGTTTAGTTGCGCTTGGCGGGCCGCTGGTGTTCCGGGGTTGGAATCAACTACCGTCTGATATACTTTGA
The DNA here is from genome assembly GCA_047517405.1 of Candidatus Poribacteria bacterium. Taxonomy (GTDB): domain Bacteria; phylum Poribacteria; class WGA-4E; order WGA-4E; family PCPOR2b; genus PCPOR2b. Next base: position 3,247 of record JAKZSX010000280.1, read on the forward strand.
CCGCGCCTTGATAGTCTTTTTCTTGTATGTGCTGTCCGGCAAGTGTCTGTGGATTGGACGCAACGCAAGCGTATTGGGTCATCGCTATCACGACAATAAGGGTGAAGATGTCGTACCTAACGGCTTTCATAGGCTACCCCTTTGGGTTTTGTAAGGAACAGATCCGGGGGAAACTTTCGATCGGTCACTAACAATTCCATGATGTGATAGTCTTTGAGTTTCGGTTTGTAGTATTTTATTGACTTATCTGAAGTAAAATCTCTGGCTGGAAAAGTTGCGTGCACTGTCGCCCACCATCGTTCGTCATTGAGTTCCCACACGACCTGTGCTTTTTGGACTATAAGATTATACTTCTTTGCTTCAAAAACTTGTTCGTTGATGATATCACAAAGTGTTGATGTCAACTCATTAGGGATTTCATCGAGCAGCACGGGGTACTCGCTACCGCTACCTACCAGTGCGTTGACATCCCCGAAATAGACTTTGCGATATCCCAAAACACCATTTTCATCGAAGATGAACTCCGATCCTTCCATACTAAAGGTACTAGATATACCTGGTACAAGGGCACCGTAGGCAAATCGCTTTGTAGCGTTGGGAAGGTTCGGTGGGGGTTCGAGGATTTCGATGGGTTCTCCGTATTTTTCAATGACTTGGTCTTTTTTCAATCCGACGAAGAGTGCGGACGGTAATTGTGACTTCGGGATACGGTTTTTTGGATAAATTGTCCGCCGTTTTGTAGGTAAGAAACTCTGTCGCTTCTTCGTCGCTAGGGCAGCGGCTCGTCCCGATTGATCTACATCCGCCTCAACCGATCGCGGCTGATCCAATTTCTTTTGTGCCTCAAGCTGCTGTTGCAGTGCATTAAGATGACGACGTACCCCACGGTTTTGCGGGTGTGCCTTGAGCATCCCTTCCCATACCGCTATTGCTGCGTCGGGGTTTTCTTGTGAGAGGTAGTATTCACCGAGCGCGATGGGTGCAGCATCAGAAGTCGGATCCTTTTCTATTGCTATCTCAAAAGTGGCAATTGCGGTTTCGACATCCCCCTTGAGCAACGCCATCTGTCCATGACCGTAGGGTATCAGCGGATGGTTAGGGTGTTCAGCAGCGAGAGTATTTATCTGCTCTTGTGCTTGAACGGTCTTACCATTTTGATAGTCTGCCATCGCTGCGCGTATCTTTGCATATAAGATCTGATTGTCGAGATTCCGTCTTTCAGATGCGGTGATATCATCGCTTTCTTTTTCTCGTTGGGCAATGCGTACCACTGTTTCATATTTCGATTTCGCTCGGAGGTAGTTACCGTATTTGTAGCATATATCTCCCAGTTCTTTCTCACCGATCCAGGTATGACCTTTGGTATCGATGATGTCCTGAAAGATGATTGCTCTCTCTCTATCTTTGAGTTGGTAGTTAAGTACTTCGGCGAGGCTTTGGATTGAATTGGTATAATCCGTGTCACTGGCAATACTACGCTCAAAGGACTCAACTGTTTTGGGTAGGTTTCCCATCTGTTTGTAGGCTAATCCGAGTCGCCAGTAGATTTCCGGATCTCTGGTCCGGTTCAACCCCGCAACAGGTTGAAGGGCCTCAAGTACTCTTTGGTATTCTCCATCTTGGTATTGATTTGCAGATGAGGTGATAACGGCTTCAAGCACCTTTATATTTTTTCTCGCGCCTTCCTTCAAGATCTCAACCGCTCGTTGGTGCATTCCCACTTTGCGATAGCAGACCGATAGACGGACATAGTCATAAGGGTCAATTCTTTTACGGCTCTCCTTCGCTACTTTGATTGCACGGAAGTACAGTGTCCCTGCATTCCGATAGTTCTGGATAAGAAAATTGATATCTGCGACTACTTTAATCATTGTTTGGGTTTCATCGTCGTTCTGCCCTGACCGTCCGTGCCCTCCGCCTTCCCAAGGGTTTCCGAACTCCCTTATGACCTCTTCGGGGGTTATGCCGAAACCGGCGTCCCCATACGCTGCATAACCCATCGCAGGGCTCAGTTCAGCACCACCGCGCGGACGATCACGCTCGCGACGTTTCAGGCGTCGCTCTTGTGCGCGATCGTACGATGTTCCTAAATCCGTATCCGCGTGAGGAATGCGTGCACCCATTGATTGAAGTTCCCGTCTGGCGTCGTCAATCGCCTCTTCCGCTCCTTCGACATCGTTATACTGCTTGATGAGGGATTGGTAGGTTTGTTCCGCTGAGATTCTGTCTTTCAGATATTCTTTTTGAATTCTCGCTTTGTTGGTTAGGGCTTGGGCGGCGCGGTCGCTTTCTGGATGACGGTTCACAACATTGTTGTAGGTCGCGATCGCTTTCTTATAGGCACCAGCTTCCTCATAACTTTTTGCCAACATCAGTTGAGCGTTGTGACTCAGATTCCCGAGGTTAGGAAATTTGTTAACGATGGCATCAAAAGCCTGTTGCGCCGATTCATAATCCTTTATTTTAAAGTGGTAGATTCCTAGGCGATAGTGTGCTTCGGCGGCTTCGCCACTATCAGGCGCAGCAGCGATAAGGTCTTGATAAGCTTTAACGCCCAGCTGGGGTTGATTCATCTTGTCGATGTATAGCCTAGCGATGCTTAATTGCGCGCGGTAAGCCTCTGGCGTCCCGGGTTTGGAGCTGATGGTCGCCTGATAGGCATCAATTGCACCTTGATAATTCTTTTCATGGGCAAGTTTTTCTGCTTGTCTTTGTGTGCTGGTTGAAATACAGGCGTATTGGGACAATGTTGTGATGATGGTCATCATCACGAAAACGATCATCCGAATAATGGGTGCAGGGGCAATATAAGATTTAACAATTTTCATAATCTATCCTCATCCTCATTATAACGTGAAACTGAGATTTTTACTGATATAGAGCAGCCTTCATAGGGTTATTATCAGCTTTGGTATAAATTTCCTTTTTCCCTCAAATAATTAGCTAGTACATCCGTCTTGAAGTGCATTCATCAATGAGGTCTAACACAGACTGGCGGTTATATCCTTCTTTTTCGAGAATTGTGTCGCAGTTAATCAAGTTATCTTCTTCTGGCTGTTTTCCCGTCTCAAGGATCGAATTTGTCAGCCAGCTGGTACGGATACCGTTGATTCCGGAGGTGTAGTTTGTGTCATATTTCCCTTTAACTAAACCAACGAGCTGATCGACTTTACTTTGTGGATAGCCTTCGGGACGCTGGAATACTAATGGTTGGGGCTCGCCATCTTTTGGGATAAATCGGATACCGTCTTTAATTTCCAACGTTCCCTCATCACCTTCCAAAATGACCCATTCTTCAAAGCCGGTTTGCGTATTACCGAGGATAGTAATCGTACCACTTGCGCCGCTGTCCATTGTGACATTTGTGTTAGAATTAATTTCGACAGATTTCAGCACAAGTTGACCTGTTTCATCCTCAAAGTTCATGTCAGTTGTGCCGTGCGCTCCCTTTGGCAGCAAACCTGTCATCCAGAGGAAGATATCCTGTAAATGACTGCCGGAATCGTTGGGTTGACCGCCGCCAGAGAACCGTGGATCGCCGCGCCATCCAGCCCCACCCCAACGTTGAGCGAGATAGACATCAAACTTCTGGATGGCCCCGATTAAGCCTTCGGAAATCGCCTGTTTTCCAGCCATGTAGGTATTTTCATAGTGTCGCTGGTAGCCACCAACTAGATGCAAGTCGCTGCCCATTGCAATCTTAGTGATTGCAATGGCATCACCAACGAGGTTCGCCATCGGTTTCTCTACCAGAACATGGTGTCCTGACCGCAGTGCATACTTCACATGAATATCGTGCAGAGAATGTGGTGAGAAGACCCCAACAATGTCGATGTCTTCTCGATTCAACATCTCGATGAACTCATATTCGCCGACGTAACGTTTGAAACTGTTTTCGTGGTAGCCTTCTACTCTCTCTCGTAATCCCTTTTCTAAAGCATTGAGACTTTGTTCATTGTTATCAGCTGCAGCAACAATCTCGACATCGTCTCGTGTGGCAAAGGCGAGCGTGTTTCCACGTCCCGCGCCACCTGGGCCGATAACGCCAACTCTGACAGCACTGTTTTTGTTTGCCATGATTTTAAGGTGCCTCCTTAATTCGACAGTTTATCTTTTTTCGTTCAAATTAAATTTAATTTATTCACTCATGTGGATGATGACTTGCAATCACCAAGCGGGGTTTAGTTGTCTATCCCAAAAAAATGGGGAAATGTTGTATTCCGTCTATTCTTTTTACCCCAACCTATAATTATCGACCATTCTGAAGTCCCAATTTACTTGCCGTCTACATGTGAATCTACAAATTCTATGAAATCGTATATGCGGATAACGACGACTGCTTTCAAAGCAAGTTAATAGGAAGTCCAAGTTTTAGGTTTGAGAGAGATTGGGGAATGTATTTTCTAAATCGGTGAAAACAACAAACTCATTTTACCATAGTTGGTGAGTCCTTGCAACCGGGAAATCCTGGCGTTGTCTAGGTTTTGTTACAAGGTATTTTGATGTGGGTATGGGTTACTGGTAATTGTGCTGTGATATTTGCAAAGGCGAGGGAAATGTCTATCATTGAATCGGCGGGGGGATTACGTACGGCTCATGTCCAAAAATTACCTGTCCGTTGAACATCACCGGTTGGTTTTTCAAAGCGTCCTTTGAAATCTGCCAAAGTTGACCGTTGGTTTCGTAGAGGACCGCTGAACCGTCAGGCAGCCAAACCGGTTCTTCGCCGCCATAGCGGGTCAATTGTTGTGCATTCGGTTTTCCCTCCGAACTCAACTCGACGAGCCAAATCTGGCGGTGCTGCCCTTGTGCACGGGAAAAGGCGAGGAGATTCGGATCTGATGGGCACCACACAGGTTCTGCATCATCTTCGGACCCAATGCTAATGGGCTCAACACGCCCGCTTATATGCGCGTAGCCGTAGATATTCCTGTCCGTACCAGCTTCTGGATTTTCGATGCTTCCCCTTGTACTGTAAGCCAACAGTTCTCCGGTTAGATTCCATGCGGGTGTAAACATTTCTTGCGCTGTCGAGGGTATAGGGATTTCTTCCCGACTCGCAATATGTCGAATATAGATGTGTCGCCGTCCCATCTCCTGTCTCGCAAACGCAAGGTATGCGCCATCGGGCGAGATGGTTACATCCGTTGCGAGCTCACGTCTCTCAAGCAATACCCTACCCTGTGGAGCATCTGAATCGTGAAGGATGACGTTTCCCTCAAAGTCTAGATAGATCAATCTGCCATCCAGCGAAGCGGTTGGTTGCCTGCCGGCTGCCAACGGTTGTTGTATGCCAGTCGTCGGTATACATTCCCAGATGATGTCGTCAAAACTGTAGTAGAGTAGAACGTTTAGTGGCGTTGTTTCGGGTGCATCGGGGCTAGGTTGTTGCGGCGGCGGGTCCATCTGTTTCAGTTGTGCAAGTGCTTCAGCTGTCGGTTCAAAATCTTTCCGTGTTTGCAATTTCCAACCGGCTCCAACGGCTTCAAATCGGAAGCGAACACCTTGGGTCCAATAGCACCATTCCTCGATTTGACGTCCGAAGCGGGTAAATTGAAAAACGTCTTCGGGCATTCCGTATTGGAGCTTGATTTCGGAGCGACCACCATCCTCGATTTCAGCGATATTACCCTCTTCATCAATGTACATAGCGAAGATTTCAATATCGATGTGTGGCGTGATATAATCTGAAAACACGGAGACCTGTTGTAGCTCTTTGCTGCGGACTGGGTGCCTTGTGGCGTAGATGCCAACGCCATCCCGTAAGCCCGATTTCCGATCTCCATCAAGATCGACAACCGCCATGACGTAGTAATCGCCCGGTGGTATTGGAACTTCATAGCGTCCATCGTCCTCCAGGTTTAAGGAGATTGCGACGGGTGACCGGAAGTCAGGCGTTTCTGAAATCGAGAGGATTCCTTCCTTGAATGCTTTTCCATCCCACCGAATTTGACCGGAAATGCCACCGCCGTTATTTTGGCTCAAGTCAATGGCGCCTTCAGCAATTGCTTCAAGTTGTCCATCCGCGTTATATCGAGCGCTCACGAAAATTGTGATTTCAGGGTTTGTTCCTGTCACTAAGGTCAATGCAGATGGAGGGGTGGTTGTGATATCCGCAGTACCATAACCGCCAAGCCCATCTCCTGAGCTATATTTACCATTGTTGTCTGCATCAATGTTTGCTATGAGATAGTAATCCCCCGATGGGAGTTGGAGACTGAATTTCCCATCCTCGGTCACGGCAACCTGATGCACCTCTTTGAGCAGTGTCGCCTCCCGGAAAACTTGAATAACGGTCCCTTTCAGCGACTTCCCGGTCCATCTTACCTTGCCGGAGACTTGCGCCGTTACAGTGTCATCCAGATCTACCTGCCCCGCAGATTCAGCCATCGGAACGACGTGCCCACTCTGTGCCTGTTGTCCTGTGATTGTAATATGGAGGTCCGAGACAAATTGGTTAGGGCGCACCAGTACGGGTTGAGGAAACGCTTTGGAGTCGTGCAGATTCGTAATATCGTAGATACCGAGAGCGTCTCCCGAATCAAAAAGGTTGGTGTTATTTTTATCAATAATTGCCATCAAGTAATACTTCCCCGGCAGCAGGTTGAGCGTAAAACTGCCATCTGCTGCAACCCGTGTTTCCCCCGCACGATATTTCCATGAAAGGTCTGTATAGGCAAAGACAAGTGCGTTTGTCAACGACTCTTGTCCCTCATAGGTCAGCTGTCCCCTGATGCCAGAAGCAACCATCTCCAATGCCGATTTAAATTGTTCGAGTGGATCTTCTTGGTAGTCAGATAAGGAGACAATTTGCCCCTGTCCGTCAAGTGCTTGCATTCTTGCCGTGATAATTATATCAATCCCTCTAATTATCTGCTGATCTGTAACCTTGACGATTTGTTTCTGTTGGTTTGAATCATCCCAATTTGTGATGCCGACAATCCCCATGCCGTCACCGGTATCAAATTTGCCAGAGCGGTTCAAATCCACAAAGGCAACAAGGTAATAACTCCCCGGCTCAACACGGACTTCAAATTCACCGCTGTTTAACTGTGTTACGCCGGTGTAAAGATTCTTTAAGTTTTGATCCGTATAAACCTGCACAGTTGTTTGCGACAGGTCTTGTCCGTCCCAAATTACCTTTCCCTTCAACCCACTCGTTGCGCGTTCTGCAAAATCTTCTATCATTTTTTCGTCGGTTCCGGCTGGGGTGGATTGTTGCGCGTAGATCCGGTTGGTGAAAAGTGCAATGCCTATGACGATAATCGAAAAGATGAGCGAACTTCGACTCGGTTGCATTTTTTCCTCCTGTTAACGCAATTGTGGACTGAATGATGGAAGGAACGTGTGGCGCATTTGCATAAAAGGTGTGGCTAATCGACTTTCAGAGATCACAACGCCGGATAAACCAGTCAATGGTGTGGCGCAAACCTGCTTTGAGATCGACTTTCGGTTCATAACCAAGCATTCTCTGCGCTTTTTGGATATCCGCACGGGAATGTCGAACATCACCGGGGCGTGATGATGTATAAGCAGGTTTGGCGTCGACTTCCATCATTTCGCCAATGAGGTTTGCAAGCGTGTTGATTGATGTTTGCTTGCCACAGCCGATGTTAAAAACCTCCCCTGCGACCCCTTCCGCATGACACGCGAGAAGGTTAGCATGGACTGCGTTTGCGATATAGGTAAAATCTCTCGACTGCTCACCGTCTCCCTCAATTGTTGGAGAGTTGCCGTGTAGGTAAGCGTGAATAAACTTAGGGATAACCGCCGAGTATTGAGAGGTTGGATCCTGGCGAGGACCAAAGATGTTGAAATATCGCAATGCAACCGTCTCTAAACCGAAAACCTGTGTGAAAACTCGACAGTAACATTCGCCAACATATTTGGTGATGGCGTAAGGAGAGGCGGGTTGTGGAGAGAGTGTCTCAGACCTAGGAAGTGTCGGTATATTTCCGTAAGCTGATGAGGAGGCTGCATAGACAACACGCTTTACCCCTGCATCTCTCGCTGCAACAAGGAGGTTCAAAGTTCCGTTGATATTCACATTGTTGCTCAAAATGGGATCTGCAACAGATCTGGCGACTGAAGGTCGAGCCCCTTGGTGGAAAATGTAGTCAACTCCTTCAACCGCCTGATGTACAGTATCAAGTTCCCGTAGGTCTCCATCTATGAGTTCAATTTGATCTTTGAGGTGTGCGATGTTCTGGATTTTACCTGTTGAGCAGTTATCGAACACACGTACACGCGCTCCCTTTTGCACGAGGGCTTCAACAAGGTGAGATCCAACGAACCCGCAGCCGCCTGTAACCAAGTGATACGCCATTAAAATTCTCCGGATTTAACGTCTTGATACCCCTACTCTACCTTGGGGGTAGAATGGGATGATGCTGCCAATTGAGCGCAACGAAATTCCAATCCATCGACACTCTACATGCAAAGGTCTACTCGGCACCTGTCTGATTCAGGATTTCTTCAATTTCCTCCATTGAAGGCAGTGTTGACAGATCTTTCAATCCGAACTGCTCCAGAAATTCATCGGTAGTCGCAAGAAGGAGCGAGCGCCCTGGACCGGGCTTCCGTCCGGCGATGCGAAGCATCCGCTTTTCGATTAGTGAGCTCAGGACGCTATCGCTGTTGACACCTCGAATCTCCTCGACTTCGGATCGGGTTACAGGTTGTTTGTAAGCGACGATAGCGAGGGCTTCTAGGGCAGAAGGCGAGAGCTTGACGCGGACTTGGCGCGTGTGGAATTTTTCTATCCACTGGTGATACGCACGGTCTGTACAGATCTGAAACCCGTTGGCAATCTCAATAAGCTGAAAGCTGCGATTCGTTTCTTGATATTCGTCCCGCAACCGCATGAGTTGCTGGCGGATTTGCCGTACGGATACGTCATCGAACAATTGGCTGAACTGCTCCAACGAGATTGGTTCGCTGGCAGCGAACAGTATGGCTTCAAGGATTGATTTGACTTCGTCTAGGTTAGGTGCTAGCGTATCGGTT
>JAKZSX010000281.1:0-6678 GCA_047517405.1 Candidatus Poribacteria bacterium
ATAAATGCGCCGTCAGTGAAACTGACGGATTGGGGCATGACCACGCAGTTGCGTTCATCGGCGAGGACAAAATCAGCATGTGAGCCGTCAATGGGACCGCCGTATCCTCTGCTCTCGGGGCACCATTGAAAATATCCAGCCGCACAGTGTTTACAATGCCCACAACTACGATAGTGATTGATACAAACACGATCGCCGACTTTGATGTGATTTACGCCTTCACCAACTGCCTCAACAACGCCGCTTGGTTCGTGACCGGGAATACGGTTTTCACGTTCTTGGAGCAGATCAGAACCGCGTCGGTAGATGTGCAGGTCGCTCCCGCAGATGCCAGTTGCCTTCATACGGACAAGGACTTCTCCGAAGCCCGGCTCGGGATCGGGAAAATCCTTAACAATCGCTCTTCGATCGCCTAAAAAAATGACGCCTTTCATTTGTCGTTCGCCTTTCAGCTAGGTTACTCATCGCCGAAATGATCTCTATCTCAATGTTGCTAACACATCAAAAAAAGTCGGGAAAGTCTTGCTCACGCACCCCGGATCTTTGATCCGAATCCCCGGTGCTTTCAATCCAATTAGCGAAAAACTCATAGCAACCCGGTGGTCTTTATATGTTTCGATCTCCGCGGGCGTAATCTTTGACGGTGAAATCTCAACACCATCTTGACGCTCAACGACCGGGACACCAAGTTTTCGGAGCTCTGTGACCATGGCGCGGATGCGATCTGTTTCTTGATGGCGCGTATGTTCGATATTCCGAATGGTCACCGGACTCTCCGCGAAGGGTGCGATCGCTGCGAGGGTCAACGATGTATCGGAGATTGCTTTCATGTCAAGGTCGATTCCCTTGAGCTGATTGGGCCCAATGACTTCGATAGCATCACTGCAGCGTTTCACTTGACAGCCCATCTGTTCTAGCACATTGACGAACTGGACATCGCCTTGTGCGGAATCCACGCTAAGGTTGGTCACTCGGACGCGCCCGCCGGTGATTGCAGCGGCAGCGAAGAAATAGGAGGCGTTGGAAGCATCTGGCTCAATAGTGTATTCGCGGGGCAGGTAACGCTGTCCATCTTTAATATAAAAGGATTTGTAGTTGTTGTGAGTTACATCTACACCGAATGCTTTCATCACTGAGGTTGTGATATCGATGTAGGGTGTCTTCATTTCTCCCACGACCTCAATCGCTATCCCTTTTTCGGCATAGGGAGCAACGAGCATCAACGAAGTCAAGAACTGACTGCTTTTGCTGGCGTCTAGACGAGTTTTCCCACCCTTGAGTCCGTTTGCACGAACGATTAACGGCAGAAAGTCGTTGTCGAATTTTGAACGAACATCAACGTCGAGTTGCTTGAGCGCGTCGAGCAAGTCCGAAATGGGACGACTCTGACGCATCGGCGCGTCGCCATCGATAATGAATTCGCCATCCCCGAGCGCGACGTAGCTGACGAGTGAGCGTGCTGCCGTGCCCGCATTGCCGATGTAAAGTTCAGCATGACCGACGGGAATCTTTCCACCGTTTCCGACCACTTCAAACGTACATCCTGCCTCATCTGACTCAATCTCAACGCCAAGCCTTAGCAACGCCTCGCACATATAGTGGGTATCATCGCTGAAAAGGGCACCTGTCAGTCGAGAACGTCCTTCAGCGAGCGCAGCAACGAGCAGTGCCCGATTCGTGTAGCTCTTTGAGCCGGGCACTATGACCGTGGCGTTGATTGCTTTCTGAATGGGCTGGATTTCGATCATTAACGGACTCTCTCTATTTTTCGCTCAAATTAGCCCGTGTCCAACCAGCAGTTCCCGCAATTCACTTTTCGCTACATCGTCTACCGGCAAGAGGGGACTCGTCGTATAATGACCGCAGACACCGAGCAGTTCCATGCAGGCTTTCAGACAGCTGATTGCTGCGCCGTAGCTGTAGAGTTTGCTCAGTTCAAGGATCTGCTTTTGCAAGCGATGGACTTCATCAATTTGCCGAGCCTTCGCTGCATTATACAACTGCACGGAGGTTTTCGGATCAACATTGGAGATTGAGATAACAGCTCCCGCTGCCCCAAAGGTGATTGCCGCACCCGCCAGCGTATATGAGCCGAGCATAATCGAGAAATCCTCGTGGTCGCCGAGGTATGCCAGCATTTTGAGGCAGTTCGTCCAATCCCCTGAGCTATCCTTGATTCCGACGATATTTTCGACCCCCTCCGCTAAATCACGGACAACTTCCGGTGGGATTGCCGTTTTCACCATCACCGGGATGTTGTAGATAACCACAGGAAGATCGGTGCTTTGAGCGATAGTCTTGTAAAAAGCGACGATATCGGCATTGTTGATTGATGGGTAGTAGTAGGGCGGGGTTGCCGCAACGGCGTCAATCTTAAATTCCTGTGCAATCTCAATATTCTGGACGACTCGCTGGGTGCTTGAATCCATCACGCCGCAGATAATCGGGACGCGCCCACCGACCGTGTTGACGGCAATTTCGATGGCGCGCTGGCGTTCTGCGTTTGTCAGCGTTGTGAACTCTCCTGAGGTGCCGAGTAGGTAGATACCGTGCACGCCGTTATCGATTAGACGGTTGAGATGCTTCACAAACCCCAGTTCATCAATCCGCTCTTTTTCGTCCAAAGGCGTTATCGTCGGTGTCAGAATGCCTTCAAATCGTCCCTTCATGGGCTTTTTCTCCTTGATAGTCTGCCATATCAATGGTACTTCTTAAGCGGTTTAATCGCCTCCTGTACCTGTGCTGAGATTTCTGATGGAACGCGCGGGTTAAAGGGACCTCCCGTACCGCCTACAATATCGCTAAAGCCGCTGAGGTTCATCGCTTCTATCACAGCGGAATAGTTATAAAGGCGTTCATTCACGAAACGAATCTCTTCAAGGGCGAAGATATCCGCTTCGATCTGGTGGGAGATTTCGTAATCACCGCGACGTTGGGCGTTGTTGATTTCGTCGGAAGCTCGTGCGCATAAGACAGCGATCCCTGACGTATGCCCTTTCGTACCCAGTTCCGCCGGGCGTGTGCATCGATCGCCGATGCCCCAGACCACGAGTCCACTGTCCCCTACGCCATCAATGACTGACTCTACGTCTTCTACACCTGTGCCAATCTTTACGCCGATAAAGTGCGGTGAATCATTGACTAAGCGGATCATCGCGTCAAGTTCGCGTTTCTGGCGGAAGTAGTAGAGGAATCGTGCACCGCAGGATTCACCATACTTTTCACCAAACTTCATGTACTGTTCATATACGCCTTCGGGATTTGAGATTCCTGTTAAGGGCATTATTAGGTACACATCGGGTGGACGCTGTAAGTTGGACTGTGCTTCAATGAGTTTCCCTGCGTCCCCGATTGGGTTCGGCACAATACTTGACATCAGAATCCCATCACCCCCCATCTCGCGACCAGTGGCCTCCATGACACGGGTTTGGTCCTCCAAACTGACGTGATGAATAAGGCTAGTTCCGGCGATTGCGATTACGCGCTTCCGATTGCCTTCGAGATAGTTGTTCTGCATCAAGTAGTTGATATTTTTTGCGTGTCCTGCGTAGTCAATTTCGTCATCTTTGAAGGGGATGATTGGAATGGCTGTCACAGAATCTAAAGCGTCTAAAAGGGTTGGCGTATCAATGGACATAGGTGTTCTCCCGTTAATCTAAAATCCGAATGGTGCTATCTAGATGACCAGCAATTTTATCAGTGAATTAAGTTTAGCAGAATTTTCGCATGATGTCAATGAGAGATTCAATGCTCAACATTTTCCTTGCAAAAATAGATGAGTTATGCTACACTTAGATGACTTTAATGGCAGCTGCGCACACGAACATTTTCCCTTTTAATCTGATCCCGTGAGGTTAGGAAAGGGTATTACTCATGATTCACGGCTACTCCCATCTCTCAAAAACTATTGAATTGATTGTAAGTGCCTCCCTCTTTCTGTAGGGGAGGCTTTTTTTATGCCCTGATTTGGTGACTGATGAATGCACAAGCTGTATTGGATTTCATTGAAGAAATTGGCGTTCTCAAAAATCTTTCGCGCACCGGCTGGCGTTTTCGCGGCATCAAAGATGCTGAGAGTGTTGCGGATCACTGCTATCGGGTATCACTTTTGTCGATGATTCTGGCGGATGTGTTGACGGCACAGGATGTTCCGTTGGACGTAGAAAAAGTGATGCGTATTGCATTGTTGCACGAGGTCGCTGAAGCACGAATTGGGGATTTGCCGTTTCCAGCCCTTAAATATATTCCCGAAGCAGTTAAGGAAGCGGGGGAACGTGCTGCCATCGAATCGATGTTTGAGCATTTTGGCGCACTTCAACAAAAGTATGTTCAGCTTTGGGAGGAATTCGAGGAAGGCACATCTATTGAGGGGAAATTGGTGCGAGCTGCGGATAAACTTGAGATGATGATTCAAGTCTTGGAATACGAAAAAATTGGCTATCGATCGCTGGACAAGTTTTGGACAAATCCTTGGAATTATCGAAACTTTGACCATTCCCCCCTGATACAGGAGATTATGGACCTGCTGTATCAGCGGCGGACAGACTTAACTTGAGGATTGTTGCTGCGAGGTGACGTTATGCAAATGCGTGAAAAGACACAAGTGATGACGGCAGAAGACATTCGGCGGGCGGTGGTCCGAATATCACATGAGATTTTGGAGCGGAATTATCAAGAGATTGGTGATTTGGCGATTATTGGCGTTAAAAGTCGCGGAGATCACTTGGCGCGTCGAATCGCTGAAAATCTGGAGCTAACCGAGGGGATTAAGGTTCTGGTCGGCGTCGTTGATGTGCGGCTTTATCGAGATGATGTGAATCTGTATGATGAAACGATTAAAGTGAATCGAACAGAGATCCCTTTTGATTTGATAGGGAAGCGTGTGATCTTGGTTGATGAGGTGATTTACACCGGACGCACTGTTCGCGCTGCCATGGACGCAGTCATGGATTTCGGACGACCCGCAGCAATTCAATTGGCAGTTCTCATTGACCGGGGCCATCGTGAGCTCCCGATTGCGGCGGACTATATCGGCAAGAATATCCCGACTTCGCGCAAGGAGATTGTTCGTGTTCAGCTGGTTGAAGAGGATGAGATTGATCGGGCAGTAATCTACGAGGAGGATAACTCATGAGTCGGATACTCATCCGTAACGGTCACATTATTGATCCTGCCAACCAGATTGACGCCACCGGCGATCTCCTGATTCGCGATGGGAAAATCGATAGGATCTCCAACCGGATCGAAACTGAGGCTTCTCAAACCATTGATGCAACGAGGTTGATTGTTACACCGGGCTTAATTGATATGCACGTTCACCTCCGCGAGCCCGGATTTGAACACAAAGAGACGATTGCATCAGGCACCCGTGCGGCGGCGGTTGGCGGATTTACTTCCGTTGCGTGCATGGCGAATACCAATCCGGTGGCGGATTCACCCGACGTTATCGAATTGATACGGTCGCAAGCGCGGAAAGATGGTGCGACGGATGTGTATCCAATCGGCAGCATCACGAAAAATCTCGACGGCGAGGTATTAACGGATGTAGCCGCATTGTTAGAAGCCGGTGCCGTTGGGCTATCGGACGATGGTAAAACGGTCATGGACGCTGGTCTGATGCGCGATGCGTTGGCGTTGAGTGCGAAACACACCTTTCCCGTTATGGTTCACTGTCAAGAGCATAACCTTGACGTGGGAACGGTTATGAATCTCGGCGAAACGTCGCATCGGCTGAACCTACCCGGAAGTCCCAACGCTGCGGAAGATATTATCGTTGCCCGCGACATCATGCTCGCTGAGTTGACCGGCGGGCATCTCCATGTCCTCCACGTCAGCACAGCGGGAGCCGTTGACCTTGTCCGTTGGGGCAAGCGCAGAGGAGTCAACGTAACCGCTGAAGCGATGCCGCATCACTTCACGCTCACTGACGCAGCGATCGAAGAGCATGGCATGAATGCCAAGATGCACCCACCCTTGCGAACGCAGACTGACGTTGATGCTGTCATCGAAGGAATCAAGGACGGAACACTCGATGCGATTGCAACAGACCACGCGCCACATGCCCCATTTGAAAAGGTGGAGGGGATGCTCGAAGCGCCGCCGGGCATCATCGGATCAGAGACCTGTGTGCCGCTTGTGTTTGACCGGCTTATCCACAGGGACCAGCTCACTTTATCGGAGGCGATCGCGAAAATGACCTGTGCTCCCGCAAAGATTCTACACATTGATCGTGGGACGCTCTCAATCGGCGCAGTTGCTGATGTGACGCTGATAGATCCTGAAAAGATTGCAACGGTGGATGTGACGCAGTCCCCCTCCAAAAGCCGCAATACCCCTTTCGACGGTTGGAAATTGAAAGGATGGCCCGTGATGACGATCCGCGACGGTATTGTTACTTGAGGCGCGAAACGTGAAGTGTGATAGGAAAAATAAAATAACCACCTATTCATTTTCCAAGCGGAGCGAGGTATGGCTAAGGACAAACGCTTCAGCGGTTTACCTGCTATAGAGACCGAAAGGTTGCTGTTAAGAACATTGGAGATGGCGGATGCAGAAGATATATTTGAATGGGTTTCAGACCCACAGGTGACAGCGTTCCTCTTCTGGCGGGCACACCAATCGATAGAAGACAGCAGAGACTTTATTTCATGGGTAACAACCGATGATTTCGCGTGTTGG
>JAKZSX010000282.1:0-11254 GCA_047517405.1 Candidatus Poribacteria bacterium
CGGGTGAAGCCGGGGTGGAAGATGTCGTACTGGATAATATCGACTAACCCCTCCTCCGCCCACTGGAGCAGATTGAGCGAAGCCCCGCCTTCTCCATCAGCGATCTTGGTCTCTAGCCCCTCCGAATTAAGCCACTCCCTCAGATTGGCGTAGAAGCTAGCATCCTCGTGGAATGCCTCCTCCATCCAGTATACCTTTGCGTCAGCGGTCTCGCTTAATACATGCTTTGTCAGGTTCAGATTGTAGCCGTTGTTGGCATCAATCAGGATTGTGGCATCAGGTCCGACGGCGTTCCGGACGGCGCGGATTACCAGAATGTCCCGATGTGTTCCCTGTTGGAGCGGCATGTGCATCGCACCGCGCCCGACTTTAATCTTGTACGCTGTGTGTCCTCGCGCTTTGCCTTCTAACGCTTCGGAGGCAATCAGCGCAGCGGCTTCGTTATCATCTGCCAAATGTAGATCGTCGATATATAGTGATGTATCATAACACCGTGCGCGGAAAACACCATCTTCATCAGGTTCTCCGCCAAGCATCTCATACACCGGTTTTCCAGCGAGTTTTCCAGCGAGATCCCAGAGTGGGTATTCAAGCCCACGGAAGCGTTCACTGACACCATTCTCCGGATCGAACGCCTCGCTCAAGGGAGCGCCCACGAGTTCTGCGGTGTCCTCCTCAGAGAGGCGCGACAAACCGAAGCCGGTCGCACCGTCATCTGTGGTGATGCGTGCAATGGGGGGGCGAACATGCAGCCCGTGCACCTGAAGGCGTGAATTACACCCCGCTTGCCGCGGACGCGTGCCGATAAGCGGTACGCATTCAATACGATCTATTTTTGAGTTGTTCATATTTGCTCCTTCGTTGGGTTGTGAGTCCGGTTTGCGATTCAAGATTAATCGGTTAAGCATATCCAAACTGTGAGTGAAACGTGATGCGTAAAACGTAAAAACCATTGGTTCATTAGTTCATTGGTGCCCGACCCACGGGGTTCATAAAAAAGACAGTGCAAAACGCAAAGAGAAACCGAGTTTTTTCTTGAAAACTTGGTTTCTGTTGCACGACTTCTTAACATGATCCCTAAGATTTTCTGCGTTCTGTTTGAAGCTCCCAAAGCGGCTCCGGTTCACCCAACCGGTGATTAACCGTGCGGGCGAGCACAAATAGCAGATCGGAAAGTCTGTTCAGGTACATGAGCACCTCCGGATTCATCGCTTCTGCCTTAGTGAGGCTGACAACACAACGCTCGGCACGACGGCAAACAGTTCGGGCGAGGTGAATCGCTGCGCCACCGGTTGAACCTCCGGGCAGAATAAAATTTTTCAACGGCGGGAGTTGGTCATGAAACCGGTCAATCTCTTTTTCGAGTTCGATCGTCAGGGTCGGCGGAATTCTCATATTCACCGCTTTTGGATGTGCGTCCAGCGTTGCGAGATCTGCCCCGATATCAAAGAGTTCGTTTTGGATACGATGGAGTATTGCGTTGACTTCCAAGTCTTGAATCTGTGATCTCACGAATCCAATGCAGGCGTTGAGCTCGTCAACCGTTCCGCAAGCCTCAACCCGCATCGCGTCTTTAAGCACCCGTGTCCCACCGTAGAGTCCTGTCTCACCGGTGTCTCCAGTTTTGGTATAGATTTTCATTTTGCAGCTTTCATCCTTTTTTTGTCATTATAGCAAATCTAGCGGAAACCTGCAACGCGAAGATATAGTCTAGGAGAAATAAAGAAAGAAGACGAGAAAACTACAAAACAGGAAAGCGGGATGAGCGGTCTGTCTTGTTTTCTTTTTGATTCGACCGTTTGAGGGATTATGCTATAATGTCGATCGATTTCAATCACGGTTGTCTACAGAAGGAGAAAATAGATATGCATCAAAACAGACGCAAAGCGTTTATGGAAAAAATAGCGGGAGGTGTTGCAATCTTTCCGAGCGCATTGCCCGCGATGCGTACACACTCGACCGAATATAGATACCGTCAAGACGCCAATTTCTACTATTTAACCGGCTTCGAGGAGCCGGAGGCTGTTTGTGTCATCGCCCCAGACCACCCTGAAAATCAGTATGTTCTATTCGTCCGTCCTCGTGCTCCTGAACAGGAGGTCTGGACCGGCAAGCGGGCTGGCATCGAGGGTGCGAAGGAACACTTCGGCGCAGATGAGGCTTATCCCATTGAGGAATTTGACGAAAAAATATCCGAATATGTTGGAAAAGCAGAACGGCTCTACTACGGGTTCGGCGCAGACGAAGCCTTTAATCGGAAAATTATTGAACTCCTCAAGCGGTATAGAAACCATCGCTTACGGGAGGGGACGGGGCCAACTATCTTAATTGATCCCACCGAAATCCTTGCAGAGATGCGTCTCGTCAAGGATGAGGCGGAGCTCGAACGGATTTGTAAAGCGGTTGACATCAGTGTTGAAGCACACATGGCAGCGATGAGGGCGGTTCGCCCCGGCATGTACGAATATGAACTAGAAAGCTTGATCGACTCAATCTATCGGAAAAATGGCGGCACAGGTCCTGCATTTCTCACGATCGTAGCCAACGGTGCAAACGCAACGACGCTCCACTATACAGCAAACGACTGCCGGATCCAAGATGGTGATTTGGTGCTCATTGACGCGGGATGTGAATATCAATACTATTGCGGTGATATAACGCGGACATTCCCCGCCAACGGGAAGTTTACGGAGGCACAACGTGCAGTCTACCAATCGGTGCTCGATGTCCAGTGTGAGATTATCAAAAGCATTCGTCCCGGACTCTCGATTGGTGATCCCGCTCAGAAGGCGGTAGAGATGTTAACTGAAGCAATGCTGAAACTGGGGCTGCTGGTCGGAGAAAAGGAGAAGCTAATTGAGGAAAAGGAACATCGAAAGTTTTATATGCACAGTGTTGGGCACATGCTGGGGGTGGAGGTTCACGATGTGACCAAGACACGGGAGGGAGAAGAGCACAAAACCTTTCAACCGGGGATGGTGATGACTGTTGAGCCGGGGCTTTATATTGATCCTGATAGCGAAAATGTGCCGTCGGAGTATCTGGGAATCGGCGTGCGGATTGAGGACAATATTCTGGTTACCGAGTCTGGCTGTGAAGTCCTGACGGCAGCAGTACCAAAGACGATCGATGAAATTGAGAATCTAATAGGGTAAATCGTGCTAGTTGAGTGGATCCAACTGATCCTGTGTTGGCTCCGCTCAGCAGAACCAATCTTCAGTCAGGCGCGGCGGTCGCTTTCGATTCAGTTCAAAATCCAGTGGGAACGCGATGGAAGATCCCTTTCTACCAAGCGCGGCATACGTCAGATTACGCAACCGGTGGAAGGTCGTAAACGCATCCTCATCGATTTGCGATGCACTCTCTACGGCGACACTGACCGCTTTGTGGAGTTCATCCATGCGTGGATCGGGGTGAGTCCACCGATAGGAGAAGGACTCCTGATCTAGTGCGCCAAGATAGGGTTGAATGGACGGTTGGGGGAGTAGGAAGGATCCCGGCGGAACAAGCAGCCGAATGGTATACTGCACGGGATCTATGTAATCGATTAGCCCTTTGTTTTCAACGCAGTCGAGGATATACAGATAGCTATCAAGGGTCTCCCACGGTGTGAACAGAACGAGCGAGGGTCTCAGTGCAATCCCAATCTCCTTCAAAAGATCGATGACGGAAAAAACGTCGGCGCGTGTATGTCCTTTCTGTAGGTTTTCAAGCACCGTGTCGTTGAGTGATTCAACAGCGGAAACGATAAAGATACAACCACAGTCGCGGAGTTCAGGTAGGATGGAACGGTGCTTCAGGAGGTGCTCAATTTTGGTTGTGCAGTCAAAGGTCAGGTTTGGAAACGCTTCGTGCATGGCTTGAACAATCCGAAGCGCGTGTTTGGGACCATTAAGGAAGTCGGGATCGCCGAATGTGATGTGAACCGCCCCGGCTTCAACTTGCGCGCGAATATCCTCCAGCACAACCTCCCGCGGCACAACGGAGAATTTGCCCTCATAAACTGGGGGGATAGGGCAGTGGAGACAGAGGTGTTTGCACCCACGACTTGCCTCCACATAACCGGCGGGGTAAGCGACGCCATCTTGTTCGAGATGTGCATACCTATCGAGTGGTGGCAGTTGCTTCCGGCTCGGCACGGCTAGTGGTACGCTGGATGAGTCCTTACGCGGTTTATACACACTTGCCCTAGCGCGTAACGGTCTTAGGACAGGTTTGGATTGAGGGTTCTCTTGAAGTGATTCGATATCCTCGCGTCGGAGGACACCCGCTATCTCAATATGCGTTTCATCTGCAAGTGAGTCAACCAGCTCGACCAGCGGTGCCTCATATTCCCCTCCGATGACTGAATCGGCGTGATGTTTGAGCAGGTATGCAGCGTTCAATGAGGCGTAGAGACCGTAGAAGCAGATATGGCAGGTCGAATTGATTTTACGAAGGCGGGTTGCGACATGGACACCTAAACGGAGGGCGGTGTGCATCGGCACGGAAATCCCCACAAATCTTGCGCGAGCGGCTTTTTCTACGTCTAGGGTTTCAACGGCGATATCCATCACGTCCGGCGTATATCCTGCACGCTCTAGGAACCCAACCGGAGAGGCAAGACCGATCGGTTGATGCCCAAGTTCGTAGCAGGAAATGAGTAATATAGCCCCCGGACGTTTCATCATCAATTTGACCTTTCTGCTTGCCTTTATTGCCGGATAATAATCGCTGCTTCAATTCGTACAGAATCTGATAATCCCGCTTGCTTCAGTAATGCTTGTGCCTGAGCTGCTCCACCTACCGATTTTATCCAATCTTTGAGCTGCGTTAGGGATGTGTCGTTTTGTTCTATAACAACGTTTGCTATCAGTGGGTAGGGAATTGGAGGCTCATCCGATATTGATGGATCGATAGGAGTTAGAGGAGGTGGAGGAATCGAGAGAGTTGGCGAAATTTTTATATAGATAACCTCTTGACTGATTATGTCTCTCTAGAAGTGTTTTTTCTTTAGGTGGGGGCGTTTCTCCGTCGGGCAGCTTGGCTGCATGAAACTCTACCGCATCCATCGGTAGGACAATAACTTTAATCGGATCGGCGGCACTACTATCCCATTTGTCTGATGTATACGTCCACAGAGGCAGGTTAAGCGATGGAGGTCGACTTTTGACATCCCTTGGCAGTTGCCTAGTGGTTTCTTCTGGCTGCAAAAACGTACGGTTGGTTGACTTCAGCTTCTCACTATCCTCAAACTGTATCGCTTCCGCTATTGGTATCGATTCCTTAGTTTTAACACGATTTTCGTAAAGCCTATACCCTACATAGGCAGCAAAAAGCACGGCTAATGCAACGGCGTAAAAAATGAGACGATGTTTAGACATGACAACCTCCTTAAAGCTGATGGCTCATGTCAAAAGAAAGTACAAAACACAAAGAGCCCCCGAGTTTTTGCCAAAAACTCGGGTTCTGTTGCGCTTAGCTATCGCTGTTTACATCAGAGAGACTACCTGTTAGCGGATAATTGCCCCGTTCCCTTCTACTCCTTGCTTGATTCATAATAAGGATTCGTGCCAGAGGCGTGGTCGGTGGTATCAACAATATTCTTTATTTCAGGGAAATGTTCTTGGATCATCCCTTCGATCCCATGCTTCAATGTGACACTTGCCATGCCGCACCCTTGGCAGCCACCGCCCATGTGGATGTAGATCGAATCATCTGTAACGTCTAACAGATCGATGTGCCCACCGTGTGCTGCAACCGCAGGATTGATCTGTTCTTCGATGAGCTGCTGAATGGCTTGCGCTTTCGGGTTATCCCAAGTGGGTGCGTTCGGGTTATCAATCTTAAAACCGCTCGAATTCAGGTCTTCTACATAATCGATAGTTGCTCCCTTTAGGTTTTCAGCACTTTCCGAATCGACAAAAACCTGAAATCCGCCACAATCGACCACGACATCATCTGGATCAGGTTCAACTTCGAGACCCAATCCATACTCAAACGCTGTCGCTGAGCGACCGCTGATACTAACTCGCAGCCCCTGAACTTCCATCCCTTGGTCCTCAACTACCGATTGAATCTTCTGCCTAGCAGCCTCCGTGACGGTCAGTAACGCGGACGTTTCTACAGTTTGGGGTTGTTTCGGTTTTAGTTTATTTAGTAAGTTTCTCATTGTTTCTCCTCGTGTTAGTAAGCACTACGCAGCCGGACAGCTTGGTAAGTCCTTTGGAAGCCGAAGTTCGCCCGTCTCATCGTACAGACGTTTTATCCGAGCAATCGCCTCAATTTCCAATTGTCGAATCCGTTCCCTTGTGACATCCATCTTCTCCCCAATTTCACGCAAAGTCTTTTCTTCACCATCTTCAAGACCATAGCGCATCTTTATTACCTCGCGTTCTCTCGCTTTCAATTTACTGAGGAGCGTATGCACTAAATCCTCTTCGACTAAATCCGCAATTGGCCCGGCTTCTGGGTTTGCTTGGGGATCTTCAATCAAATCTCTCAAAGTTGTTGCGTTCTTTTCATCGCTGAGCGGTAGCTCCAGTGAGACTGTACCTGAATTGAGCACCAAGAGATCTTCGATCTGTTTATCGGTCAGCTCAAGCTCCGCTGATAGTTCCGCGATCGTCGGATCACGATGGAGTGTTTGGCTGAGGTGTGCGTAAACCGAATCGAACTTGCTCGCCTTTGCAACGACATAAGATGGCAGCCGAATTGAACGCGAACAGTTATCGAGCGTCCTCATTATCGCCTGCCGAATCCACCAAATGGCGTAAGTGCTAAACTTGAATCCTTTCCGATAGTCGAATTTACTCGCTGCTCGCATCAAGCCGATATTTCCCTCTTGGATGAGATCTTCGAGAGGGACATTATGTCCTTGATACTTCATTGCAACTGAGACCACTAAGCGCAAGTTCGCTTGGACCAATTCATCGCGCGCACTCTCATCGTTTTGTTCAATTCGCTTGGCGAGCTCTATCTCTTGCTCTCTGGACAAGAGCCCATGCTGTGAAACCGTTTGCAGCCAAGTACTTAACGCATCAATGTGCGGTGTTGATGTATCATCCTCTGACGACGTTGCCCACTCATCGTCACCTTTATATCTCTCCGTCTCTTCGATCGGCACTTCAACAAGGTCTTGGTTGAACGTTCCGCCGACCATTTCATTTGCCCTTGTTGTCATTTACCTCGTTCTCCTAGAAGGCTGTTAGGCTACCGTGCAGTAACAGGATTTAGCGTTGAATTGACGGAATAGTAACACGATATTTTATGTTTTGTCAAGTAAATAACTTAAAAAACCTATTTTTACTTGTAAATGTGACATTTTTCTGATATAATTGACAAAATTATACCAGCAAGATAAAGTAGCTGACATTTTTGTCTAATCAAAGAATCTTGGGGAAATATGGAAGCTAAGGTGTGTTTGCTACCAGAACCGGGAAGGTTAAACGATGAAATCAGTACCAAAAGACACACGCGGCGCAATCGTCGAATTATTGAAAAAGAACAAAGGTATGACAGCCGGTGAAATTGCTGAACGGTTAGACCTCCATTCCATGACAGTGCGTCAGCATCTATCTATCTTGGAACGGGAAGGCTATATTCAATACTATCGCGAGAAAATTAGCCGAGGCAGGCCTGTCTACATATACAAACTCACCCGGGAGGCAAAGGAGAGTCTGTTTCCGAATAACTATCCGCGATTTGCGCTTGGTACCTTGGATGCCCTGGTGGCGATCGACGGTGCAGAAAAGGTCAACCAACTCCTTGAATACCAGATGGAAGCGAGAATTGCGATGTGTCTCAACGATATCGAGGGTAAGAGTTTATCCGAAAAAATTAAGGTGCTTGCCGCGTTTTTAGATGAAGAAGGCTATCAGGTTGAAATCGCAGAAACGCCAAATGCCTACATCTTTAAAGAACACAATTGTGCTATTGAATCTATTGCAAAGAAATATCCCCAGCTCTGTCAGCTCGAATTGTCACTGTTACAACGATTACTGGATGTCCCGGTTGAGCGCGAATGTCACATGCCTACCGGGGATTCGGTGTGTAGCTATAAAGTGCTTAAAATGGATACCCCCCAAGAGTTGAGGAAATAGTGCAGGTTATAGTATAGACTTAATATTCCCCACCCTCCATCCTTTCAAATACCTCTCAAGATGTTAGAAGCGTAACATTCTGCTGTGGTTTTGTCAACTTAACACTTTTCTTATCCGATCCAAAGCCTCGTCCAACCGGTCATCCGGTACGGTCAAGACCAACCGAAAATATCCTTCGCCATACTCACCGTAAGATGCACCCGGCGCAATCACAACCCCTGCTTTTTCAAACATTAATGTTGCGAAATCTACAGAACTCATTCCGTCAGGAGTTGGCAGCCACAGGTAAAAGGTTCCTTTTGGTGTATCATAATTATCCCATCCGAGTTCCTTAAAGGTGTTGAGCACTCTTTGACGGCGATGCGTATAAATGGGCATCATTTTCTCAATGTTATGCCGGCATTTAGTCAAAGCCGCAATTCCGGCATACTGAATCGCGTTGAAAATTCCTGAATCGGTATTTCCTTTAACCTTTGCCATTCCCCTGATGAGTTCTGGGTTTCCCATCGCCATCCCGATGCGCCAGCCTGTCATGTTGAACGGCTTCGACAAGGAATTAAGCTCAACGCCTACCTCCTTCGCCCCCGGTGTGGAAAGAAAGCTCAACGGCTCTTCGCCTTCAAAGACAATCTCGCTATAGGGATTATCGTGACAGACAGCAATGCCATAGGCTTTGGCAAATTCAACCACCTCTGCAAAGAACTCAGGTGTTGCAGTCGCCCCTGTCGGATTATTTGGGTAGTTCAGGAACATCGCGGTCGCCCGGTTGGCGACATCCGACGGAATATCGCTGAGCTTGGGTAGAAAGCCGTGATCCCCTGTAATCGGAACGTTGTAAGGTTCGGCTTCAGCCATGAAGATACTTGCCCGGTAGGCGGGATAGCCCGGATCTGTCATCAAAACTGTTTCTCCGGGGTTCACAACAGCGAGAATGAAATGGTGACAGCCCTCCTTGGACCCGATTAATCCGAGTACTTCCTCCTCCGGATCCAATTCGACGTTATACCGGTCTGCATACCAATCCGCAACTTCCTTCCGAAATGCAAACATCCCTTTCTCTTCGTCCGTTGGGTAACGATGGTTTACTGGGTCTGCCGCAGTACGGCAGAGCTCGTCGATTACCGGTTGCGGGGTCGGTTCAACTGGGTCGCCGATTCCCAAGCTGATGACATCAATCCCATCGGCGATTGCTTGATTAATTTTGTTCCGTAGTTCGATAAACAGATAGGGTGGAATCCTGTTGAGTCTATTTGCAATCTGCATCTTTTCTCCTAGTTTCTAAAGTTTAAATATTATTTCTTAAACTGTCGGCATTGTATCAGAAACATCGTCGATTTTCGAGGGGTTTCAGGACGACATGAACATCCCGCCGTTGACATTAAGCGTGAAGCCTGTCACGTATGAACCTTCATCGGATGCCAAGAATAGAATGGTGTTTGCAACCTCGACCGGTTCGGCAACCCGACCGAGCACCATCTGTGCTGTCAGGTCGGGATGGTTCGTCGTCATGTCCGTTGCCGCGACGCCAGGTGCTATTGCATTAACGGTGATATTGTGGGGACCAAGGGCGCGCGCTAGGGACTTCGTTAGACACATGACGCCCGCTTTGGAGGCAGAATACGGTGCAGATGCAACTAGCCCCCCGACCTGACCCGCTAGGGAACCGAGGCTGATAATCCTGCCAGACTGCTGTTTTTTCATTGTATCAATGACTGCTTGAGAGCAGAGAAATGGTCCCTTGAGGTTGACCGCCATCATTTGGTCCCACTCTTCTTCGGTGCAATCCTCTATCTGTGTGTAGCTAAAGATTCCTGCGTTATTCACCAGAATATCGATTTGTCCAAAAGCATCAAGGGTCTGACTTACCATTGAACGGACAGAGTTACCATTCGAGACATCGGTTTGGATGACGAGGCACTGCACACCGAGTGCTTTAACTTCCTCCCCGACGGCTTCAGCCGTTGCCGGATTATACTCCGCAATAACGATATTCGCGCCTTCCTTTGCAAATGTCAAGCAGGTTGCCCGACCTATTCCTTGTCCGCCGCCTGTTATAATTGCAACACGGTCCTTCAGCCTCATTCTGTGTCCTCCCGTATGAACTATTTTTTGTGTTGAGAATCCCTAAAGGCTTATGATAGAATTAAATCCTGCTAAACACTTATTATCGCAAAAAGTATCCCGTAAGTCAACATAAATGGGATTTGACTCCATTCTACATGGAGGGGCTATCATGTCACAAAAGCGGATAAGAATCACCGCTACACCAGTTGTTATGGAAGCAGAGCTGAATCAATCGCAAACGGCACAGCGGATCTGGGATGTGCTGCCGATTGAGGCACGTGGAAGTACGTGGGGAGACGAAATCTACTTTTCCATCCCTGTAGAAGCGGAGGCGGATAACGCACAAGAGGTGGTGGAATTGGGCGAGCTTGCCTATTGGCCTCCCGGTACGGCGTTCTGCATTTTCTTTGGATCTACCCCAATGAGCCGAGGTGCGGAGATTCGTCCGGCGAGTCCGGTGAACGTCGTTGGTAAACTAATCGGTGAGCCAAAAGCGTTCAAACAGGTCACAGATGGAACTGTTGTTAAAATCGAGCAAATCTCCCACGAATAACGGGAAGTAAAGTGAGTTTTTTCAGGAGTTGATTCCTAAGAAACAAAACCCCGTATAATATGAGATAAAGCCCGACACAATAGCGTGTTATATGTTATTGTTTTGGTATGAAAGCCTATGTGAATCCTAAAGCAACTGCAAAGGCTCTCGGTTGTCATATCGATACCTACCAATGAGGGCGAGATTGGATATATCAAAACACCGGAAGGTCAACGGCGTTATGACGTGCAAGGATGGACAGGGATTTGAACGGCGCACGGGGGATATTCGTCAAGAGTATCGCCGGTGCTTTGACGGTACTTCCATCGGGCTAAACATAGCTCGATGCAAATCGAACACTTTGCACAGATTTACGTAGAGGTGTTCAGGTTGAAAGGTACAGGTAATTGTTGTGCAGCTAAGTGAAAAAGACAAACAGGCGTTGCAGGAAAAGTACAAGGCGCAACGTCAGGCAATGTGGTCAGGAAAGCAGTCAACATCGCAAGATTCTGAGGAAAAGACAGCGGAGGCAGATCAACCTGTGGAATCTTCCGGTGATACGGCAGGCAATACAACG
>JAKZSX010000283.1:0-3001 GCA_047517405.1 Candidatus Poribacteria bacterium
GGTTACATTATTGCTGACCCAAAAGAAGCGTATATCCTCCAGACCGCGGGGCACGAATGGGCGGTCAAGCAGGTGCAGGGCGCGGTCGGAATCAGCAATGTCTACTCTATTGAGGACGACTGGGATTATCTATCGTCCAACAGTGTGGACGAAGCCATTGCACAAGGTTGGTGGACGGACACCTCGGCACGGTTTAATTTTTCGGAGGCTTACAGTCGCGAAGCAAACCGCTCGGTAGGAAGTGGTGCCATGCGTCGAGGACGTTCCTGCGCGATGCTTAGCAGATACACCGGCAGCATTGATGTACAAACCATGATGGCGGTGTTGAGTGACCACTCCGATGGGAGTCAGCCCGATCAACCCTTTCAAACGGAAATTTCGGGCGGTCCCTCCATCTGCGTTCATCACGATGATAAAGGAGAGGGTGGTAACACCGCTGCGAGTCTGATTGCGCATCTCTGCGACGATGGCTCGCGCTTGCCTGTCTACTGGTGTAGCTTCTATTCTCCCTGTTTAAGCGTTTTCCTACCGATGTTTATTGAGGGAGAATTGCCACAAGTCTTGGCAATTGGTGGTGAAGTCCCTTCGGATGAGAGCCCGTGGTGGCTCTTCCGCCAACTGAGTCTAAAACTGCGACTAGAGGAACCGAGCCAAATCCCAACTGTTCAGGCAAAATGGAGGGAACTCCAACCCCAACTTCTCACGACCACTTATGAGATAGCTGAAGAGGGGAAATTCCTCATTGAGCGGGGATGCGAAAACACCGCCAATCAACTCTTGACGCGATATATGGCAGAGAATGTGGAGATGATGTTGGGAACTGTTCGGGGGATGTTGTCGGGCGTTGAGCAATCCATCGAAATCGCTGCGGATTGAAATATCTTGTCGCTGAAGGAGAGATAAGCTATGGCAGATCGTTCAATTGTCCCACAACGTATGAATCCTGAGCTCAGTCCTGAGTTGGCGCAGGAGGTCGCTTTTTTCCTGAAATGGGGTTATCTCGTTATCGAGGAGGCTATAAGCCAAGAACAGGTGGAATCCCTGCACAAGGCGTTGGATGAGACCTTTGATAGGAAAGGTGAGCAGTTCACGCACCAGCTCTTGGAGGAGGATGATCGGTTTACATTTCTCTTGGATCATCCGCCGGTGCTTACGCGTATGAAAGCGATTCTCGGCAACTGCGTTCAACTCCATAGTGCAACGGCTCGTGTGACCCAGCCGGGTGAGCCAGATCAGAATTGGCACCGCGATGGTCCCTGGCCGATGGATCCGGGAAACACACCTTATGGCAGTATCCCCGGTCAGATTAACTGCGGTTATTTTCTTGACGAATTGACGGTGGAGAATGGACCGATTGCGATTGTTCCGGGCAGCCAGCGGGTTCCCTTCCGTCCGCCTGAAGGGCATCCGCATTTTCCCGACGAAAAATATGTCCTTGCCACACCGGGTCAGGCGGTTATGTTTGACGGATGGATTTATCATCGCGGTGTCGCCAATAACTCTGACCAGCGGCGAAGGGTGTGTCTGATGTGCTACCAGAATGCGTGGATGAAATCCCGCGAGCCATTCGATGGTCCCCGTGTCACAAAGCTGCTCGAAAATGGCACACCTGAGCAGCAGCTCCTCCTCGGCGGGATACCCCATTGGTAAGGGCTTATCCACCCGCTTACTCATCGTAGAATTTCTTCTCACTGTCAGATGTTTCCGCCCTAAGCGTTACAATCTCAAAATCTAGATATTTATCACGGTTAAACTGTAGGGGCAAGCCTTGTGCTTGCCCTTTTTTATTTTTTCTTGAGAGTCTTGTTATTCATAGAGATCAGGGAGTTCGTAGGGAACAACGATCGTTGTTCCCTTCAATCTCAGGATTGAGATTCTTATAATTCATAGGGGGCGACTGCAACCCGTTATTCCCGCAGCACTTCCTGTTTCAATCTCAGAATTGAGATTCTTATAGTTCATAGAGAGGTAAAGATAGCGAATACCGCGAAAGTGGAAGTGACAAACGATGTGAATGTCAAGCACGTTGGGGCGCTGGCGGTCACGCAGGGAGGAGAGTTTGTTATGCAGTTAGTGTCTGGGTCAACGGTTCCTGTTTATGTCCAAGGTGGTAGACTCGTCGCGGATATCAAGGGTGGGCTTGAAGGCTTAGCGGTTCAACTTGCTGATACGGAAGTCGGATTGCGAGCGGTCGGTGCGCTTTAGCAGAACACAGCGTAACGTGAATACAGGAGGGCTGTAAATGGCACGTTGGGGCAAGATGACGGAACGCGGGTGTTACACGCTGACCAAGGAGCTCAAGAAACAATTACGGGATGTCGCCAACAGGACGCAAATTGCAGAGTTGAAGCATGTCCGCAACGCACTCACGCTGTATTTTGAACATTTAGAAGCACAAAAGGAAGACAACGACACTGTGGATGGCACTACTAGATTGTCTTGAGCAGTGCTTTGAGATGATTCACGGGGATGGCAAAATTCAAGTTCTATCCATCCAGATCTCCCCCCATGGCAACCCCAATCACCTCACCTTGACTGTTCAGAACCGGACCTCCACTGCTCCCGATTGAAATTGGGGCGGTGATTTGGATTAAATCCCCTTTTCCCCAGCCGCCGCCATCAGGTCTCAATCCACCGATTACTCCTACCGAAAACGAGCCAATATACCCATCAGGATTGCCGGTAACATAAACGGGATAGCCAATCCGAACCGTATCACTATCTCCAAGAGGTAAAGGTGGGGCATTGACATTCGCTTGAAGGATCACGAGATCGTGGGCTTTATTGACCGCCACAATTGCCTGAATTGTCTGCTTTGCTGATTCATTAACCAGCCGTGCGGCACTGCCTACATTTATATCGTCTATCTGATGATAAGTGGTTGCTATAAGCCCTTCCTTGATGACGAATCCACTGCC
The DNA here is from genome assembly GCA_047517405.1 of Candidatus Poribacteria bacterium. GTDB lineage: Bacteria > Poribacteria > WGA-4E > WGA-4E > PCPOR2b > PCPOR2b. Next base: position 2,919 of record JAKZSX010000283.1, read on the forward strand.
AGAAAAGACCTTGTTTTGAGCATTTCTAATTAGCAGATACACTGTTGAGTCAAGTGCAATCTCAGCAATTTCAGGGACAGTCA
>JAKZSX010000284.1:0-2765 GCA_047517405.1 Candidatus Poribacteria bacterium
ACCAACACGGAGGATTTCACGGGCAGGCCGAGTATCTCGCAGGATGGAAATAATATCGTTTATGTCGGTCAGGAAAACCGGCAGCACTTTCTGGGACATCTCATCCTCTGGGGTCTCAAGGAGCCGGTGATGCCCTGGTGCAGCGATGGTCCCGGTGAGTCTGAGCTCGGCGGAACACTGGAAATCACGATGAGCGATTGGGCGGATCAGTGCCATGCACAAGGCGGCTCGGTCATTATCCCACATCTCCCGAACCCGAATGGCGAACCTGCGGCACTGATTGCCACCGGTCGCGTGGATGGCGTGGAGATGCTGCGTCACGCACCGTTCAATCACCTTGAATACTACCGCTACCTCAATTGCGGCTATCGCTTACCGCTGGTTGGCGGGACGGATAAGATGAGTAGCGATGTGCCTGTCGGCATTTACCGCACCTATGCCTATATGCCCGATGAAGAATTCACCTACGACAATTGGTGCAAAAGTGTATCGCAGGGACGAACATTCCACAGTGGAGGTCCCATCATTCACCTCACCGCGGATGGACACAATATCGGCGATACAATGCAGTTGTCGGGGGCTGGCACAGTGGAGGTCGAAGCGTGGGCAGAGAGTATCTTCCCGATTCATACGCTCGAAATCGTTCAAGCTGGTCGTGTCGTCGCTTCGACAGAAGACAGCAAAGGTACACGGCGACTGGAGTTGAAAGCACAAGTGAAAGTGGATGGGCACACCTGGATTGCTGCCCGATGTGGTGCTCCCAACTATACCAGCATCCCGCATCACGACGGTTGGGGCAGAGGGATATTTGCGCACACCTCGCCGATTTATGTCGCCTGCGGTGGAGAATGGTGGATGTTCGACAAGGAAGCCGCCCAGTATATGCTCACACTGATTGATGGCAACTTGACCTATATCCGTCAAACTGCTGCCCAACACACGCCCGGCACGGCGACCCATCATCACGGTGAGGACAACCATCTCACCTACCTAGAACGTCCCTTCGTCGAAGCGCGTACAGCGATTCACCGGCGGATGCATCAATTGGGAATAGCGCATTAGTGAAACGTAAAATGTAACCGGTAAAGCGTCTTTCCTTACATGATTGCTGTATATGTCAAAATTTAACCTAACCGAGTCATAAAATAGGTAGAAGTAATGGAGGGGTTGTCCATGACTAAACCAGCGTCACGCGACTCCGATCAACCGGAGGTCTTCAGCTTAACGGAGGACCAGATCGCGCAATTCAAACTTAACGGCTTCCTCGTTGTCGAGGATGTTTTGTCTGCGGAAGAGGTAGAAACCCTTGCTACCCATACCGACTTAATAGCGGCGGGTAAGGCGGAAAATATCCCGGATACCAGCATCCAACTCGAAGCGGTTTTTCGTGACGGCTCAAAACCTGTCAAGAATCAGGTCCTATCAGTTCGCAAGCTATATAACCTAGCTGTATACGACCAGGTGATGTGGGCGTATGTCTGTAACTCCAAAATCGTGAATATCATAGCGAGGCTGCTGGGCACTGATGACATCAAGATGTACGGCGATCAACTCTTCATGAAAGCACCGGAGGGAGTCGGCACAGCGCAACGTTGGCACCAAGATTCCGCCTCGTGGCGCGACATCTTCCCGAAAGATTTGGTTAGCGCATGGACAGCCATTGACCATGCAACGACGGACAACGGGTGCCTGACTTTCGTGCCCGGAACACATCGTTGGGGCATGATACGTGGCGAGCAGTTAGCACCGTTTCTAGAGGACCTAGGAAGCGACGAATGGCCGATTGTCCCTGTGCCGCTGAGGCCCGGCAGCATCAGCTTTCACCATAGCCTCACCCTGCATCAAAGCGGGGTTAACAATTCCAACGCGCGTCGCCGTGGCTACGCCGTGCACTACATGCGTGCAGCCTCCCACAAAGATGAATCGGTTACCGATGCGCCGAAGATGCCTCCCTTCAAACAAGTGTGTGGCAAATCCTGGCCGGGTCGTGTGTGAGAACTGAGAGCAAAATGTCAAATCGGCAGCGACAGCTAATAACCCTCCTTATTCTCTTTTCGAGTTCTGTCTTGGGGCGTGAGATCTCCGTGGCTTTGGCGGACACGCCACGTCTTATCTCCGCAACCCCACTGTCTCAAACCGCCGTGCAGTTAAGGTTTGACCAAGCGTTAGGCCCAAAATCAGTAGAAAATGTATCAAACTATCGGATTCAGCCGGGGATTGGGATTGAATGGGCAATCCTCGATTCACGAACGGATATTGTATACCTGTATACCAGTCCGCTCGAAATTGACAAGAGATATACCTTGAGAATTGAGGGGCTAATTGAGGCGAAGGAAGAGGTTTCTATTACCTTGCCGGAGACGATGGAGATAACCTTCGGTGAAGGTCAAGAGGTAACGTTTTCAGAGGTCACGCGAGATACGACCTTGATTGTCCGTCCGCAAAAGAAGGAGAGAAACTATAATACCGGTGGGGAAGAGTTTTTGCTGTGTACGCCTATCGGCGGTGTCTTTTTTGTCTCTTTTGATATCATGGAGGCGTTTGAGGAAATTGGTGTCATGGGGGAGGCTAATATCTTGGAGGCATCAATTAGTCTCTATGCGGAGTCTGTCGAAAATGATACACCCCAACAGATTATTGTGCGGCGTGTGCTGCTTCCTTGGCATGAGGGCGTACAAAAATCCGCGCCTGCACAAGAAAACGAGCTCACCTATAACAGTGCGATGCACCAAAATTTCCCTTGGAATAAACCACCGGCGCAAGCG
>JAKZSX010000285.1:0-4486 GCA_047517405.1 Candidatus Poribacteria bacterium
AAACGCGGAATTTGGCGAGCCAGCCAAGATACAAAGATATAATTGATTCGTGTCGCGCAAACCTGCTTGCCCACGAAGCCAAGCTGAACCGATGGCAGATTGAGCATCCCAATCCGCGCCGCACTATATCGAGCTGGGGAGAACGTCTGCGAGCTCAGTGGGAAGGCTTATCCGCGTCCTAAAACTTCTCGCGGATACTGGCAAGTGACATCTTGCCGGTTACAAATTTCATCACCGATAAAACGAATACACTTCAGTGTCCCACAGGAGTCGAATAATCACCCACCCACCACCGATGATAAACTCGCCAAGGATCAATCCCAAAAAAAGTGGGAACGCTTTTCGATACAGACGGATTCCACCCGCTTTGAGCAACATAGTCTTGATTGCCCACGCGATGAATATCGAAAACCAGAGTCTTCCCATCGTATATCGCTCAACACTGAGGAGGTAGCCTGCTGGATGAAAAGGCAAGAGGGGAAATCGTGTTCGCAGCCACCAGAGGAAGCCGGTAAAGCAAAAACCAAATCCCGTAAAAGCGACGCCCGGAATGTCTGTGTCCGTGGGATGATAAAGCCAACTTTGCAGGAGATTATACCCACCAGTTCCCAGACCGCTGACCACGCCGATTTTGTAACCGACGACTAGGTACGCCCAGAAAGCCGCAAGAATGCCCATGACCGTTGCTAACATCATTGCAACAACCAGTCTGCCTGAGTTCATCTTTGATTCCTCGGCAATCTTTAATCCTTCGAGGGTATGGGGCATCGGATGAGCGCGGGAACCGCGATTAAACGTAAAATAAAACCGCATCATGGTGAGGCTACCGGGGGACAGCCGCCGCGTACCAAATAGATTGATAAGAAATTCATGCGGCGTAGATCTGACGCGATTCATCGGTGGACCCACTTCGGCACGAACCCTCGTGATGCTCATCCCCAAAAGATAATAGATTAAAAAATAAAGTCCTACAGTCCACAGTGCCATGCCACCTTTATATGAAAAAATCAGCAGAACAATCGACCCGCCAATCAATCCAACAAATGCCCACCGATACGGTATCGGCTCTTTTACTTCGCTAAGCCGGTGCGTATTGTCAACCCCAATTTCCACGGAGGGTTCAGCTTGCGTTCCACTTCCGCTGTGTCGTCTCTGAAATGAAAAGATGTCCTGACAGATTGAAAAAAAGTAGCGTCTTCCGCCATAGAGCGCAAAGCACACGAGTGCCAAATATCCGCCCATGACCTGTGACCAATCATAGGGGAAGTCAGGCAGAGCTGTCAGTCCAAGCGCGCTCCCCAATACCCGTTCCCCTTTCCAGAACCAATAGAAAAACCACAACGAAAAAGACATCTCCAACGGTGTCAGAAAAGCAAGTCCAACGGCGAAGGAGCGAATATAGACGGGTGTCCATCCGATAGCGTTGTACGGCTTTTGGGTGAAGTATTGACCAATCTCTGCGTGGCGCACCGGGAGTTCTGGTAGTGCCGGAAAAAAGAAATGCAGTCCATTGATCAGATTAATTCCACCCGCGATGGCAAATCCAAGCCACATCATCTTCGATCGAAAAAGCCTACCGTCGGGACGGGTCATTTCCAACGGTAACTGGACAATTGGATATGCCAATCGTTCACGTTCAATCCACTGCCTGCGAACCAAGATATTTAGGCAGATCATCACCCAGATAAGCGTCGTCAAAAACACCGTCCACCAAAAGATAGGGCGCAGCCAAGCCCGGATATGGACTTCGGTGTAAAATGTGCTTTCTCCAGCATAGAAGGCTTCCAATCCTGAAAAGTCATTCGTCGTCAACCAGGACGGGATGTATCGCCAAAACAGTGCTTTCCATTCATTTTCAGGGGTAGCGAACCAAAAACCGTCAGGAACCGTCGGCACAACCGTTTGCATCATATCATGTCCGGAGATCGCGGAAGAAATCGAAAGCATCACAAAGACCGTCAACAGCTCTTGTTGCTTGAGGGCAAAACGTGGCAGGAAACGCTTGAGAAGGAAATTGAAGGTCATTAGCACCATTAAGGTGATCACCACGTTGTAAATAAGCGCCATTGTGGTCGGCAATGTGCTCCAAAACTTCAGATGGTTTGCCATGATAAAATAGGTATTGACCGGAATCAACAACAATCCAAGGACCACCGCTCGGAACGTCACGTTCTCAGTCGATGTTTGGTGAATCTCTGCTTTTTCGACCATGATCCACGTTTCCTTTTGACATGAAAAAAGCCCTATGTGTCATGCACAGGGCTTTTTGGTTCGATGCTTTCCAATGCGACGTTACGTTGGAGGAGGTGGGTACACGTAACTCCGTCAACAAAATTCTTCGCAGTGGAATTCCTGTCTTCTAGAACGGGGTAGTTGGCTCAGCTGTTTTCAACTTCACGGCGTTTCTGCATTTCCATCAAGCACAAGTCTGCCAGATCACTGCCCAAGGGATCATCTATCTCTAGAGCGTAGCGTTTGAGTAAATGGGCAAGCTCGGCAATGACTTCCGTGTATGGTGGAAAGTGGAGATATTGGTTGTGACCATCTGCCCGCGGTGTCTTATACACGTTCAACTCCTCTTCCGGATCGTTGACCAGATTGTATAATTCGTGGTCGCCCATATAGCCGCGCAGTCCACTCACAGGGCGGCTCAGAATCAACTTCCATTCGTTGGTGCGAATACAGCGCTGATCGACAAAGGGACCGCGGGTGATGTTCTGGGTGTAGTGAGCCTCCCGCCACGAAGCGGATTCACCTCTCAATAGTGGCGTCATGCTCTTACCGTGCAGATAGTCGGGAATTTCCAAGCCTGCCCAATCGAGGATAGTGGGCATCAGATCTTGCAGTCCTACAAATTCCTCAATAACTGATCCTGCTTTAATGGTCCCTGGCCAGCTAAAGATCATGGGCACCTTGATCGAGTCTTCATGGCAGGTAAATTTGTGGTCGGGTCCCCGATAAGAGAACATATCCCCGTGGTCGGAGTAGTAAACAACGATGGTATTTTCGGCGATGCCCAATTCGTCTAGGGCGGTCATCAGCCGACCCACGTTGTGGTCGATGGCACTAACGGCAGCGTAATAGCTGGCGTACGGCACTCCTTTGCCTCGATACGGTTCATAGAATTCTTTGGGTGCGGTGTAGGGATCATGGGGCGGGTAATAACCGTTCACCGCAAAGAAAGGTGCCCCGCTTGCGGCTTGCTCCTTGATGAACTCGATCATCTGATCTGTCTGTTGGTCTGGCTTGTAAATGCCATCCCGTTTATTGTCCACCCAATGGCCCCCCAAAGAGTTAAACCCCTTCCAAAGGTCGAACAGCCCCGGATCTTTTTCACCCAGATGCCACTTGCCAAAATAGGCGGTTGTGTAACCGGCCTCTTGCATAGGCGGGAAAATCGTGCGCTGCTCGTGGGAAGTTTCTTTGAGCAGGTCATCCATATTGTAAGTATTGTAAATCACCTGATGCTGATGTGGGTAGACGCCGGTCCACATGGTGGCGCGTACCGGGGTGCAGACAGGCCAAGGGGTGAAACTGTTTGTGCAGTTCGCGCCGCCAGCCGCCAATTGATCTACGTTTGGGGTGGAAACAAACTTATTGCCGTTGCAGCCCAGACTGTCCCAACGTTGCTGGTCAGTCATGAGCAAGATAATGTTAGGTTTCGTCATTCAAAATTCTCCTATTAGGGATTAACATTGAAGAGCTTCGCCGCGTTATTCCAGAAAATATCTTCCACTGCGTTATCGCTAAGTCGTTCGGACCAGCACGCCCATTTGAGAGAGCGCAGATGTTCTAGCCCGACCAGCACCGGCCTGATTGTTATGTGCTTCTCAACCCACACAGGCGACTCGTCACCAAGCCAGAGAAAGGTGTCCGCTGTGCCGACCGACCGGCCGCGTCCGTGGCTTGCCATTAGATCCGAGCCGTACATGAGCTTCTCATGTCCCAGGATGCGGATAATTGATTGATGTGCCATCTGTTCACAATTGGCGCTTGTGTCAAAATAGAGATTATCCAGTCCTGTCAGTTGGGGAAGTCCCTCCAGATTGTGCGATGGTTGAAATCCCCGTGCTGAATGCGCGAGAATGAGTTTCATATTTGGATAGTGTTTGCAGTAGTGGCGAATCCATTTGATATTGCCCGGATCCGCCACAGCGCGAGACCTTACCATATGGAGGGTGATCACCCTCCCCTCCTCATCTGCGACCTTAATGAACTTCTCAGGCAGAAAATCCGGAATCTGAGCCTCCCAAGTCAGTTTTACGTCCGCGTAGGTATGGTAGCACTTCAGTCCGACAGCTCCAAGCCGCTTGACCTCCTCCCGAACCCATTCGGGATCATCGTCCGGCGCGACGAAGAACAGACACCGAAAGTCGGGATGGGCTGCAGCTTGCGCGGCAGTCCACTGATTGGCTTGAGACAGTTGCGCCGGCTGCGGTGGGAACGGGATAAACAATGCCGCCATCCGACGACCGGGGTGCAGGTC
>JAKZSX010000286.1:0-6858 GCA_047517405.1 Candidatus Poribacteria bacterium
TGCCAGTTCATCGCCCATCGGTCGAACGTCGGGCAACACAATCGCCTGATACTTGTCCAACGCCAAATCCAACGCCGCATCCGCTGTCAGGGTATCAAAAAGGAAGTGGTTCTCCACCAAGAAACGGAACCACCCTTTGAATGCATCGGCACTGACTCGGTCAGACTTCAGCAGGGCAATGCTCGCCTTCGATCGATTGTTGGTGTATGCCGCTTCATTGGCTGCATGATAGTGGTAGATCTCCTTGACGTGCTCGAATCCTGATCTGTCCTCGTGATTGTCCAACCGCCCTATGAGGTAATAATCCAATGCCCCACCGTTGGCTAAGTTCTGCGCCAGACGTAACGCCTGCTGATGCGGCGACACGGCGACATGCCGGTAGGGGAAGTCGATAAAGTCAACGGTCGTACCGCTGGACACCATTTCTGGATAACTACTCACCGCCCACTTCGTATTGTCGGACGCGCTGTACTGCCAGTGGGGCAGGGGTCGGTCTAACGCAGTGTTTGCCTCCATCCGGTTGAACCCTCGACGCGATTCCCGGTGGTTGGCGATACAAATATCCGGCTTCAGCTTGTGAATAAAATTGCACACCTTCTCGTGGTGTGCCTGTAACGTCCGTTGCTTGAAGACGTTGTATTTCCGAAACGCCGGATCGTCGTGGTTCTCTTCGATTGGCAGATATAGTTCAAACATCTCTGAAAAAAGCCGTTTACAATTGGCACAATGGCAGATACCGTGATAGTTACCACTATAGTCCCTAGTCTGATACCCGCCCATGTTAAAGAAAATCCCGTCGAAATCGTGCATTGTGAGCAGTTCCTCAATAATCCGCAAGGCGTACTCCTGCTGATAGCCTCCATTCAGGCAGACCTGCACATCTCCGTTGTATTCGATAATCTCACCTGCAGCGGTAAGGGATACCCATTCCGGGTGGGCTTCATAGATTGGGTAACGTATCTTAGAAAAATCAGTACGTGCTATCACGCGGATATCGGCGCGATGACATGCAGCAATGATTGTTTGCAGGCTATCCCCCTTCAGAAACGGACTCTGAAAATGATACGGCAGCTTCGTGGGATAGCTAGCGATAATCCCCGCCGCATTAATCATCAGTACATTTGCTTTGAACGCCTGCAAATCAGCAACTACGCGCTCGGCATCAATGTCGAGCATGTCAATCTCTCGTAAATTCGTTTGAATAAACCGCCATGTTTTGCTGTGCCACCAGTCTGCCATAGAATAGCCTCCTAATAGAAGCGTGAAACGTGATGCGTGAAAATCATTCGTTCATTGGTGCAGTCGGGCTAGGAAGCTCGAACTACGGAGTTTATAGAAAAAGAAAGTGCAACACGCAAAGAGAAACCGAGTTTTTGGTAGGGTTCAACGATCGTTGTTCCCTACGGTTTCTGTTGCACGATTTCTTGACATGAGTCAAAGTTGGGAGGAGCTAAAGTTATCCATGTTTCCCGCTTTAGCACACTTCACTTGTCTTTTGCCTCAGAGTGCCACTGAATCTGCGACATATTCGTGCGCGGTGGCGGGGGCCAATGCGAACCGCGTTGGCTGGTGAGCCCTCTGTTGGGACCTGGAATAAAGTCTCGGTCAGGCACACCAATGAGCTGCCCATTTTTAGCCCAAGCTTCGTCGCCACCATAGAGTTGACTGATGAGCAGTTCAGTCAAATCGCTGAGGATATCGGCATGTTCAGCGGAAGCGGAGAGGTCAGTCAATTCATCCGGATCGTTTTGTAAATCGAAAAGCTGCCGACAATTGCCGACCGGATAGTAGATGAGTTTGTAACGTCCATCGCGGATCATGCGCGTGGCGTGGTCATCTTCGCCTACCTCGCCGTAGAACCAATCCCGTCTTTGTTCACCGACCATTGAAATTCCTTCAACCGTCTCAGGGATATCAATACCCGCCAAGTCCAGCAACGTTGGCATCACATCCGCCCAACCAACTATCCGGTCATCAACGCGATTGTAACCCACCCGTTCATCCCCAGCAACGCCGAGCAGAATCATCGGTATGTTAGCAGAGTACTCGTAGAAGAGTCGCTTCGCCCACATACTATGGTTTCCGAGCATATCACCGTGGTCAGACGTAAAGCAGATAATCGTATTATCAAGGACACCCTCCTCACGCAATGTCCCGATAATGACGCGCAACTGATGGTCAATATGGGTGCAGAGGGCATAGAAAGCACGACGGACGGCGATAATCTGGTGCGGTGTGAACTTAGCCCCTCGCGCGGTGTTGGCTCTTAGGCTAAAAGATAGGTTTTCTGAGGAAGTTGACCAGCTGCCGCAATAAGGTTCATCAATCGGAATATCCCGGTAAAGATCCAGATATGTTTGCAGGGGAACAATTGGTGGATGTGGGTGACGATAGGAAATGAACCAGAAAGCGGGCCGAGTCGGATCGCGGCGTTTAACGACCCGTGCCATCTGACCCGTCGCCCAGTTGGTCGCATGGGTCTCCTCTGGAAGGTGCCATGGACGGGTGCCGTATTCGTTGTTACCCATCCCGTGTTCAAAGTGTCGCCCTGCATATCCTCGATCGCCAAGAAAGAGCTCGTAATCATCTAAAACCCCGTATTGGACGCGTCCCTCCTCGTCCAAAATCACATCGTCGAAACCTATGCGGTCGCGTTGAGGGTAGACGTGCAATTTCCCAACTGCATAAGCTTGATACCCTGCGTCCCGAAAAGTTTGCGCCATAGTCGGGATTGGGGGCATGGTCAGTTTATCCTTAAAAACCCGGTCCCCGTGGGTGCGGGGTGTAACCCCCGTCATAAGGGTCCGACGGGCTGGAATGCAGACCGGGCACTCGGCATAGGTGTTAGTGAAACGGACTCCGCTGCGGCAGAGTTCATCAAGGGTCGGGGTTTGAATGACTGGATGTCCCGCAGCTCCCAACAGGGAAGCGGGCCAATGGTCGGTACTTATCAAAAGCACGTTTGGTTGGGTAGACATAGACTATTCCTTTTTTTCGGTGCAAGTTTTCTGTTACAGTGGTAGATTCACTATGTCCCGGACCGCCCGCCGGAGGATTCTCTCCCGTGCCAAAGTTGCGACTCCTTCGGCAAACTCAGGATAGGCTTCTGGTCAGGATACAGAGAACACTGATTTGTAGGAGGTCGAGGCGGGGATCAAGGGACTTGGAAATGTGCTACAGTCGAAACACAAGTGTGCCAAACTTTAGACACTCTAGAGCCTTGTGCCTCTGCTTTTATCGGCGTGAACCTGCGTCCCACAAAGACCGCTCGCCAGAAAAGATTCAACAATCGTAATCAAATAGGCATCGCGCCGCTTCACTGAGACGGGAAAAGGTTTTTGTATTGAGAACACCCCAATCCGACGCAGATCTGTCCACATGCGGATCGTGGCGGCGACACCAAAAACTGGTAACGTTTGGGCGGTCGTTTTGGCTGCGATTCAACGTAGCCCCGTGCCACAGATGGCTATTGAAGGCCACAACCGTGCCAGCAGTGCCGATCAATTTTATCTCATCCGGGTGTGCTTCCTGCGGTGCTTCCATCAAATCCTGTGGGTGTTTGCCGCTACGATGGGACCCGGGAACGGCACGGGTGGGACCATTCTCCTTGGTGAAGTCCGTTAGCATCCACATTGAGTTGCAGACATAATACGTGCCCGGTTTGGCCGGCGGTCCGCCGTAGTCAACATGAAGCGGTTGGTGCCCACCTCCTGGTCGATTGGGGCGCGAATGGATTCCTAGAGATCTAAAATCTTCCCTCAACACATGAGCGACCGCCGCAAGTAAACGTGGGTGCGTGAAGCAAACATCAAAGGCAGAGGATTTATTTTGCATGTTTGTGCACTCCTTCGGCATACCCGGTTCGCCGGTGCTTTCGAGAGCGAACAACGCCTCCATTTCCGACCACATCCGAGCGACCGACTCGACAGGGATGAGGTTCGGAAATGGGAGAAAGCCGTCTTGATCCAACTTGAACTTTTTCCCCTCGGAAAGGGTGTTCCCCCGGACGCCGAGGGCATAAAGTGCCTCTTGAAATGTCATAATGTTGCCTCCCGTTCGTTTACGTGAGCCAACAGCAGTATATGCTAACCGATCGGATTTGTCAAACATCTGAAACAGACGGTCTTAGCTGAATCAGAGTCGTCTGAATCTGGTGCATCCGCTTCTCGACAAGTCATGCCATCCGGCGATGCTGCCTAACTTCCCAACGTCAAAGGCGATGCAACCGTTCATCTGAAGATTCATATTTAGATAAGAACCAAATGTTCTCATTTGAGATCTCCTTTGATAAGCATTCTTGCAACTCAGGTCGCATGAAAATAGGAGCGCGAGAACGTTGGGGCACCGACGGAATCGGATGCAATGCGTCAATCTGTTCGTGAACTATCTCGTTCACAGATCAATGTCATCGACTTCCAGATTCAGCCAACGCATCTCATCAGGGGACAGTTGGATCGCCAACGCTTCAAGACACGAAGCCAACTCCTCTTGATTCACGGGACCAACGAGAGGAAAAGTCGGAAACGGTTGATGCAAAACATACGTCAACGAAATCTGTATTGCCGTACACCCCTTCTGCTCCGCAAGTATTTGTGCCCGTCTGAGTCGCTCAAAATTGGCATCGTTATAGTACACTCGTACCATATCCTGATTTTCCCGATTTTCAGGGTCAAAACGCCCGCTGAAGAACCCTCGTGCCTGCGAGGACCAGGGCAGCAGCGGAAATTGTGTTTCGTGATGCCACTTCCATGCCGCTTTCGACACAGACACAACACCCTTCCACATCGCTTCCATCGGAACAGCCAAGCTGATATTATTGCTGCTGACCGCAAATCCGTGCAACCCATGTTCCGCGGCGTACGCATTCGCCTCTTGGAGACGTTCCAGCTCCCAATTCGACGCGCCAATCGCTCGAAGGTTGCCCGCGCGAATTTCTTGATTCAAGTGCTCGATGATTGTACCGGCTGGAATGATCGGGTCATCTCGATGCAGCAGAAACAGGTCGATATAATCGGTCTGTAGACGGAGAAGGCTTTGGTGGATGTCATGCGCGAGCTCCTCCGGACTCAGGCGTGGACGTGGCACAGCAGCGTGTGGATGTCCACCCTTGTCAACCAAAAACACCTTGGATCGGTTTTTCCGATTTTTCATCCACATGCCGAGCAGCCGCTCGCTATCGCCGCCGCCGTAGCTATGCGCGGTATCAAGTGCATTGCTCCCAGCCGCAAAAAATTCGTCTAGCATTGAATAACTGTGTTCCATCTCGTCGGGCGAAAGTAGCATACACCCGAGCACAAGTTGTGAAATCTCTTTCTCTATTCCTGGGATTGTTCCGTAATTCATTGAGTCTCCTCCCAATAAGTATGTTGGACACATAATAGCAGAAAAAGAGGGAAAGGTCTATGCTAACCACAATTTTTGCTCCGTAACCGAAAACTATGCTACAATACATACTGGATTTTTAACCCTTTGGAGGACTTCAGTAATGAAGATTAATACCCTTGAAATGCTTACGCTGCACATCCCTTTTTACACCGATTATGTCACCCGACACATGCAACGCGCCCTGACCCACTCGGAACAGATAGAGATATACCGCGTTGAGTTGGATAACGGCGTTATCGGCTATGGCGAAAATATGGGGGACGAATCCGGCAACTTCGATCGGGTTGTTGGACAAAATCCGTTTGCCATCATGCAGGACGACAGCATCGGTTTTGGCATTCAGATGTCCCTGTTTGATGCCGTCGGCAAATCGGTTGGTGTGCCTGTCTACCAATTGCTGGGCGCACAGGTCCGGGACCGTTGCCCAATTTCGTGGTGGGATATTGACATGCCGCCAGAGGATTGGGTGAAAGAGGCGGAGGAGTCTATAAAACGCGGCTATACGTCAATTAAGCTGAAAGCCCGTCCGTGGCGGGATATCTTCGCGCAAGTAGAAGCCGTTGGAAAGGTTGTCCCAGAAGGCTACAAATTGGACATCGATTTCAACGGTTTTCTCCGAACAGCGGAGGGCGCACAGCCTGTTCTACAGGAGCTGGATAAGCATCCTAACGTCGCATACTACGAAAGCCCTTACTACCTCGGCACAGATATCGAAGGTGCCGGGCGTCTACAGGAAGCGGTAGAAAAACGGATCGTCGAACACTTTAACGAACCGTGCCTGCACGCTCGCTGCTCTGGCGGGTATGTCGTCGGAGGCGGCGCAACGGGGACGCGGCGAGTCAATGCGTTGTGTGCTTCGTTTGACAAACCGTTCTGGCTGCAGATGGTCGGAACGGGCATTACGACCGCGTATGCCATGCACATCGGCGCGGTTCTCTCGCACGCACAATTGCCGGCAATCACCTGTTTTGAGTTGTGGGAACATGACCTTTTAACGCAACGGCTGGAGGTGGTGGACGGAACGATTGCCCCGCCGGAAGCCCCAGGGCTGGGCATCGAAGTTGACGAGTACGCGCTGGAACGCTACCGCGTTGAGCAGGGAACACCTTCGCCTACCACACTCTATAAACAGAGGGAGCGAACCTGCCGTGTCCATATCCCTGACGGCAAAGGTGGTGAAGTTGTCCACGATTTTACGGGTGAGGATGTCTATTATCCCGCTTTTAGCGAAGGGCAGTATCCGGGATTTGTCCGTGGCGTTTGGATGGAAGTGATTGAAGGGTAAGGGTAAATCTGAACGTTCAGATGAAAGGTGCTAGGGGCAACGATTTCCGTTGCCCCTAGTAACCCATCACACAAATTTAATAGCGTACTAGCAATGCGAATCTAAAGCATGTTGAGTTGAGCAGCAATCTCGGTCAACCTGCTTTCCATTTGACTCGCGACCACTTCAAGCTTTGCCGGATCGATTTT
>JAKZSX010000287.1:0-9453 GCA_047517405.1 Candidatus Poribacteria bacterium
TCGTGAGTGGCTGTAATGATCGTGACGCCGTTCTCCTCATTCAAACTTTTCAAGAGATCAATAATTTCAAGTCCAGTCCTTGTGTCTAGGTTTCCCGTCGGTTCATCTGCAAGCACAATCGCGGGATCGTTTGCCAGAGAACGCGCAACGGCGACACGTTGTTGCTGACCACCGGAGAGTTCAAGCGGTTTATGCTGAATCCGTTCTCCTAATCCCACAGTGGTTAGCAGTTCAATCGCTTTTATGCGGCTATCATCGGCGGTCATCCCGGCGAAGATCATGGGGAGCGAGACATTTTCGAGGGCAGTCATCACAGGGATCAGGTTGAACGACTGGAAAATATAGCCAATTTTGCGGCAGCGCAGCCATGCCAATTCGTAGGCATCCAGTTGTGCAATATCCACCTCATCGATGTAGACCCTACCTTCTGTTGGCTTGTCCAAACCACCAATCATATTGAAAAGCGTCGACTTGCCAGAACCTGAGGGTCCCATAATCGAGATATACTCGCCGCGGCGGATTTCAAAGTTAGTGCCTCGCAACGCCTCGACGACGGTGGTGCCCATCTCATATTTCTTAATCAGGTTTCTGACCCGTACCGTGTTTTCCTTGGGTAAGTCCCTCGCAACCCGTGTAGGTGTTTCTGTCGGCACGGCGGTGCTCACTGCTGTTTCCGCCGCTACCGCTTCTTGAAGCTCTGCCATTTTACTTGCTTCCTTTCTTCGTTTTTTGGGGAACTGCAAATCCTACCATTCCCCGCTTGCCTAACTGCCGCATAAACGTGAACAGCGATGTCTCAGCCTCTTTTCTCGTCATGCGATACTTCCCACAAAGCTGTTTGACAATATGACCGATGGAGTTATGCCCATCGCACAGTTGCCACACAAAGGCACCGACATCGTCTAAGACAACCACACGCTTAGGGGGTAACATAAACAGCTTTGCAACCAGTCGTAGCCACACTGTCTCTTTCTGAGGGATAACCAGTGAAACTTCCCCGTTGTCGTCAACTTCCCATTCGATTAACTGGTTGTGTAGCGGCAATGATTGCAAGATGTCTGCTCGATCCAGTTGTGATTCTGGAGGTTTTTTGAGTCTGAGTTTGTAAAGAATTGTATTAATCATCGATTTATTTAATTCATTGGTTCATTTCACGTTTCACGCATCACGTTTCACCTGTTAATGACATCGGATACTCGCCGCAATTTCTGCCGCTGTCTTTGCCGCATCCTGTTTGGCAATCGCTTGAACGACATAGATCCGATTTGAGTGATGACAACGCCAGAGGTAAACGGCGAAGGTTTTACGACGCATTATTTTGTCGATAACCAGAGCGGGGCCAAGGGGAACGCGGTCTATAATCCGGGTCTCCTCCCCGATTAGCGTGAGCCGTTCATCCGCGTCACCGTTGCTGGATTCAATTGAAAATCCATATCCGCGGATAGCTTTGGCGTACCTTGCTCGAAACCACGACTCAAGATCCTGTTCCTTCAGGGTTACATCGGCGACCCCATACCGTTCGATACTTACTTTTCGGCTTCCATCTACAAATGAAAAAAGCAGGTAGCCGGACAGCAGTTTATGCTTGTCGAGGCGATACCGTCGCGGAACTTCTGCATTGAGTTGATAGGCACCCCACAGCGTTGCCTGTCCTGCCGGGTGATCTTGGACGGAGCTAAAAATACGGCTGGCTGTGTCCCGAATATTCTCCTTTAGATGTCCCATAACCTGCACAATTGTAATCCGCTTGCAGGTATGGCAGTGGAAGATAACGCCGCTCGCTCGAAATTCTCCCTTCCAGTTGAAGAAAGCAACCTCTCTATCCTCAAAGAACTGTGGGTCCTTGATTAGGTTGACATCCCGTTGGATGTGAAGATTTGTGTCTTTCCGTTTATAGTTTTTACGAACGAGCTTGAAATAGTCGTCGAGAACGCGCTGGAGATCTGGCTTCTTCTGCTTTGACTCAGACCACTTTAACTCAAGGCGTGGCATTTCGGCGTCCTCTAAGCGCAAATATCCACTTTTATCGTCGCCAGATAGTCCGCTCAATTCCCAATCTTCAGGAAGTTCGAGGGTAATACCACCCCACCCTAATGTTGTCCATTGCATGATTAGTAGGTTAGTGCATTAATTCATTGATTATGGATTTAACGGTTCGTCAATGGCATATGGAGCTCCCACGTACGTTGCTAACAGCCCCTGGCGAATCTTATGGCATTGAGATATAAGGTCTGGAGTTAGCCTCAGCCCTCTTCTTCTCGGAAATCTTAGGGGTAATAGCTGAAGGAGTTTCAAGTCCCGTCAAATTCTTAAGGATAGAATGGGCAGCCATATTTACCAATTTATCAATAGCCTGTTTATACGTCAGTTCAGCCTCTGTTTGTACAGAAATCTCACCGGTTCCTTCCCAGACAACATCACCGATTACACATGACCAGACTTGCCCAAATATATTCATTATCACTCTCTTATATAAATATCGGACGACTTATCCAATCGAAGATCCGCGTTTGTATGTAGGGAACAACGATTGAATCGCTACAATGAGGCTTTGAACTGCGTAAGTCCTACTTTTGTTCAGGAATTGGAAATGAACTAGTGAATCAATGAACTTATCTTCTCTAGAACGGTTTGACAATCACTGCTTTGGAGACCAGCGCAATTGCGACCGTGGCCATACCAATCAGCCCGACGCCACAGGTAAATCCTGCCGCCAAAACGGGATTAAACATGAACCATCGTTTCAGCCCGAATTTCTTAATCATGTAAAAACGACCGATAATTGCGCCCGCCACTTTTGGAAGCATCATTCCGGGGTCGGCACCGATGCCACCCACGATTCCGTAGAACCACATGCTTGGCATTTTCGCCACCCAGAGTAGACCATAGATCGCTATTGAGGAGGTGAAGCCTGCTGCTACGTAGTTGCCGCGAATGGCTTGCAACATTTGGCTATTGCCGTCCCGAAGCGAGGTTTTCCAGAGGGATTCGTTGGTCGCATAGAGGGGCCACCATGTCTGTGCGAAGGGATATTGCGCCGACGGAATCGGTGCAATTTTCCAGATGAAGTGCCAAACCACAATGCCAGAGACAATCAGAATTGGCATAATCAGCAACCGTGCGGCGATATTGCTGGTGAAGGTGGTGCCAGTCAATTCAAGCACACGCCAACTTTGTGTGCCGCGTCCGTAGTCTTCGTCCGGCAGATGAACGAACCAGATGTCAATCTCCTCGTAGCGACTCAGGATAAATGTAGTTTCGTGGAGGTAAGGAATCTCGAAAAGGTCACGACCAAGAATCCCGTATGTTCGCGCGGTGATGTATGAATTGACTGGGGTATACAAAAAGGCAAAACCGAGTAGGAAGATCAACGGAAAATTCGGCACCATATAGACGTGAACGATATAGATAAAAGTCCCCATCCCAAAGAGCCATAGGAGGGCCATCGACCAGAGCGGGAAATCGCCACGTCCCGGTGGTGGTTGTAGCGTTCTGCCTAGCCCTGCGCCTTCCTGTCGGATTTGTTTGAACTTCAGCAACATCGGAATAGAGGCTGCCATACCAACAAACGCGAAGCTGAACGATTTTCCCATCCCAAAGCTAATCCAGAAATCGAGACCATTGTATAGACCCGTACCACGGACATCCAAGCCAGGACGCCACTGATGTAGAATGTCCAAAGGATAGAGGATCCGCGGATTCAGAATAAACTGGGTAAAGACCGCCCCAGCCAGCTCAGTCATGATGATGGGAAATGGCAGCACAAAACCGGTGAGTACAGCTCCAAAGTCGGTCGATAACGCGAGCACACCTGTTGGCGCGATTTCTTCTATTACGTTTGTAAAATCGATGAATGGAATCTTTAGGAGCTGAATCGGTGTTGACATCATCACTCCTGTGAGTGAAGGGACGCCGATATAGATAAATCCCCAGATCAAGCCTGCCATGGATCCGACCGAAAAGACACGCCAACGCCACGTTTCCACACGGCCGGTGGTCTCTGCTAAGGCGGTTGCGCCCTGCGCTTCGATAGGTGCCATTGGGTAGGGAAGCCGCTCCATGTCCGCTGTCAGACGAAACAGAAAGTAGCCTGCACTGATATAGCGGATCTCCGCCAACAACCTGAATACCAGAAAGAATGCGATGGGCCAAAGCCAGTCCATGTGCAAAAGCGAACGCTCTGCAATCGCTATCGCATCTTTCGGCGGCACAATCCAGTAAGGGATCTTATCTGCAATTTCATACGACGCAGCTTGTGGCGTATTGATAAAGTAAGAGTACCAGATAAAGCCGCGGTACTGACCTCCAGACCCGACCGCTGCACCGGTGAGGCCAAGCAACATATAAAGCTCTTGTCGCCGGGCAGTTGTGAAAGAGCGGCGGGCTAACTCCGTGAACAGGATGACTGCGACCCACGGTGCTGCCCCTGCACCGGACTGACCGGAAACTAAAGTCAGATAGATTGACCCCGGCATCATCAGCAAGCCGACAAAAAGTGCCCCAAGGAAGACCTTCAGTGTTAAGCCCGACTCAAAGGTTCGGATACCACCGTCGATGTCGTAACGTTGGGCCCAAGTTTGCCATTCTTCTGCTTGTGTAATTCGTTCTCTTGCCATAAAAACCTACGTTCATTGGTTCATTCCCGATAACTCCCCGTATCGGACATTTAGTAACCACGCCTTTTATTTTCTGCCGTGCAATCCGCTTTCGCTTCTTCGATTAACTGTCGTCCTGCTGGCGATGTGCTTAATCCACGGTGGGCAACATCCGCAGCAACTCTGTTCACACGCTCTTCACAATCTATTTTGGGGAGATTCGGTGTTATAATAATGACGGTCGGCGAGTCGTTATCATCTCCGCAGGAAGAAAAAATAAATAATGTTGCTACAACTAGGAGTAAGATAAATCAGTGCACTTTAATCCTTCGGAGGATTTTAATTCAGACGCGAAATGCCCGACAAGTTCCCTGATTGGACATTTAAGGGGTTCTGCCCGAAACGATTCGGTCCGTCAGTGCCTTTCAGAAAACCACATTCAATGATTGTCCAGATGGGACCTATAAGTGGAATCCATTCAATAAATACCCACCAACCTAATTTGTTTCTGTCATGCCAACGTTTTATGGCTATTGGAAAACGGCGATAGAATGTGAGCCAGTACACACATAAAACAAAAAAGCCGGTAACGCTAAAGTGCACTGGCTCACTAAGAATGAGAACAAGAATGCAAATACAGGGAACTACTGTACACGCCGCGATCGCGTACCAATAGGTACTCCGGCTGATTCTGCCTGTAAATGAAAAAAAGACTTTCCAAACACTCATGACACTAGCGAACCTCGGCTATACTCAGTCTCAGTTGGGTGTCGAGATTATGAATCCCGACTACTTATCCAAGTGAGAATACGCATTTGTGTGTAGGGAACAACGATCGTTGTTCCCTACGAATGACAGCGTTTGAATCGCTTGCGTAAGCCTACTTTACTCGCATTTGTTCAGTGGCATAAATGAACTAGAAGGGTTTTACGATTACCGCTTTGGAGACCAGCGCAATGGCGACCGTGGCCATACCAACAAGCCCGACGCCACAGGTGAAACCTGCTGCCAAGACAGGATTATACATAAACCATCTTTTCAGACCGAACTGCTTAATCATGTAGAATCGACCGATGAGTGCGCCGATAACCCGTGGAACCATCATCCCTGGGTCTTGGCCGATACCTCCGACAATTCCGTAGAACCACATGCTTGGTAACTTTGCCATCCAGAGAACGCCATAAATTGCTAGTGAAGAGGTAAAGCCGGCTGACACATAATCACCACGAATAGCTTGTAGCATCTGGCTGTTTCCATCTCGGAGGGAGGTTGTCCAAAGAGCTTCATCGGTTGCGTAAAGGGGCCACCATGTTTGTGCAAAAGGATACTGTGAGGAGGGGATAGGCGCGATTTTCCAGATAAAATGCCAGACCACAATCGTCGCAACAATCAATAGCGGCGCCATCAAGGCGCGTGCAAGAACGTCGCTAGTGAAGGTTGTGCCGGTCAGTTCTAGTACACGCCAATGTTGTGTGCCCGCTCCGTAATCTTCGTCTGGTAGGTGCACAAACCAGATGTCGATCTCCTCGTAGCGGCTTAAAATAAACGTTGCCTGATGGATGTAAGGGAGCACGAAGAGAGGGCGCCCCAACACCCCAAATGTTCGTGCGTTGATATAGGAATGCAAGGGGGTATACAGAAAGGCAAAGCCGAGCAGGAAAGAAACAGGAAAGTTTGGAACCATCCGATGCACAATCCATACATATACCACCATGCTGATAACCCACAAACCACCCATCAACCAGAATGGGAAATCCCCACGTCCCGGTGGCGTTTGCAATGAGCCGCGCTCGCCCGCCTGCTGCTGTTTTGATTTTTTAATACTCAACATGATTGGGATGGACGCTGCTAACCCGACGGCGGCAAAACTAAAAGATTTGCCCATATTGAAACTCAGCCAGAAATCGAGATCATTAAACAGCTTAGTACCACGCATATCCAAGCCAGGGCGCCACTGATGTAAGATTTCCAATGGATAAAGGATTCGCGGATTCAGGACAAACTGAGTGAACATCGCTGAAGCGAATTCGCTTATAATGATTGGAAACGGCAGCACAAACCCCTGCAGTATCAGCCCGAAATCTGTCCATAGGGCAAACATACCCGACGGCGCGAAGCTTTCGATGCTTGGAGTGAAATCGATAAATGGGATTTTCAGAATCTGTATCGGTGTTGACATCATCACCCCTGTGAGCGAAGGGATACCGATATAGAAAAACCCCCAGAACAGTCCCGCCATGGATCCGATCGAAAAGACGCGCCAACGCCACGTTTCGCCCTGCCCTGTGGTTTCGGCTAATGCGGTCGCGCCTTGCGCCTGAATCGGTGCCAACGGATAGGGGAGTCGCTCTAAATCTGCTGTCAGACGGAATAGAAAATAGCTCGCGCTAATATAGCGAACCTCTGCCAGCAACTTCATAATGAGAAAGATTGCAATGGGCCAGAACCAATCGATATGTAGAAGTGAACGTTCTGCAATTGCTACTGCGTCCTTTGCTGGTGCAACCCAATAGGGGATCTTGTCCGCGATTTCATACGACTCGGCTTGTGGCGTGTTGATAAAGTAGGCGTACCAGACAAACGGATAGGCGCGATAATGGATTCCAGAACCGACCGCCGCGCCGGTTAATCCAAGCAAAATGTAAAGTTCCTGTCTCCTTGCAGTCGTGAAAGACCGGCGCGCCAGTTCCGTAAACAGAATAACCGCCACCCACGGCGCAGCACCCGCGCCCGACTGACCTGCGACTAGGGTCAGATAAATTGACCCCGGCATCATCAATAGCCCGATGAAGACTGCACCAAGAAAGACCTTCAGGGTTAAACCGGATTCAAAGGTTCTTAAACCGCCTTCAACATCATAACGTTGTGCCCAAGCCTGCCACTCGTCTGCTTGCGACACCCTTTCTCTTGCCAAATTTGTACTCCTTCCAGGACGTTAAACATGAAACGTGATGCGCGAAACGTGAAGAAGCCCATCTCTCACGTTTCAATCTTCATTTCCTGTTCGGTCATTTCTTTTCTCGAAAAAGCTCTTCCCAAACGTGGGCAATCATAATTCCAACAATGAGAATTAGAGCAGCTAGCAGCTGTGGCTGCCATCGGGCTCCCATAGAGATAATCGAAAATACCCATAAGGTTGCACCGATTAAGATTAAGAGATACGCTAATTTTTCCATTGGTTTTATTCTCTCCTTTGCGTAGAACGTTAGCTCCAGTGAGGTGACAGATCCGTTTTAATGAACCAATGCACAAATGAACTTCTAACGTTTCACGCTTCAATCTGCCGGCTGTGCGACCAGGCCACCAACGCCCGGAGCCGTTTCCGCTTCGCGCTCTTGCCGTCCACGCTCATGGAATTCACCGCGGATATCAGCACTGAACGTACGCCAGATTAACAACTGTTTTCGGACAAGGTTCAGGAAACGGCGGTTGACACGCTTCCATGAGGCGATTTCGCCACTCTCGCGATGGACATCGAGGTGAATCTTATACAACTCTTCCTCTTCACCACCGACCGGTGAGGTTACAAGCTGAATGGATTGGCTGACCCCGAGATCGTAGGGCGCGAGCCACACCATCATACTGATGGTGTAGGCTTCTTCATCTTTCCCTTCGACTTCCGCAGGTGTCTGACCGAAAGCGACCTGATCCGTATAGAAGTCGCTTGCAGATTCGTCGGCGTGTGCCTCAAAGTAATCACGCATGAAGATATTCAAGCCGAGCGATTCTTCTGCCAACACTGTGAAGGGGAGATCGAAGTGCCATTCATCACCCTCAGGTTCCGGCAGCTGCCATTTCCGTTCGATGTCAGGCACCGCCATGCGACTAGCTTTAATCGCGGGATACAGTGTGCTTCCAATCACGACAATCATTACGATAATAGTTGCCACGACTGTTGACATTGACGAATAGTTGAGGGTCAGTCCGGCGAGTAATCCAAAATTAACGAGAACAGTTGCGACAACTTGACCGAGCAGATAGCCGAGCACAGCACCAACAATCGCGTATACACACGCTTCTGCGAGGAACAGGAAGGCGATATGCACAGGGGCAAGCCCGACAGAGCTGTAGATACTGATTTCACGGACCCGTTCGTAGACCGCACCGAGCATCGTGTTCAGAACAATCAGTGCCGCAATTAAGATCGGTACGAACAGGTTACCCATTCCAGAGAAGGAGGTCATACCGATTGAGCTGTAGAGATAGGTATCCCGATCTCTTCCAACGAAGAAGTCGAGAGCGATTCGGTTCATCAGGGGTGCCATAATCAGGTCCAGCTTATCTGTTGCACTGAAGATTCTTGGATCGCCGGGCTGAGGTTCCATGTTGACGGCAACTGAACGCAGTGTTCCACCCTGATTCATCACTACCTCATACGGAAGGATAGCCACAGCGTCAGGAGGCAGATGGATGTATTTTTCCAACTCTCCTCCCATTGCTTGGTTCTGGCCCTGTGCGCCGCCGCCTCGTGCTTCCTGCTGCTGCATCAGTTGGTAATCAACGGGTGTCAGCTCCTCGCCATCGTTATCCTGTAGGTCTTTGAAACCGATGCCGAGAACGCCGGTAACGGTGAAGTCCGCGCCGTATACAGAAACAGTTGCCCTACCCATATCCGCTTCGGTGATGCCGAGCAGATCCGCCATACCTTTGGGCAATATACAAGCGTAGGGCCATTGTGTGGGCCAATCTGCTTCATCGTCGGGGTGATACCATCTGCCGTACTGGAGATAGCGATCAATCCCTGTGACACCGGGCTCATCTTGACTCATCCCTATTAGCATGGTCGCGGAGTAGGTCTTTGGCTGACCGGTGGTGGTATTAACAGGTGGTACGGGATCTTGTGGATTGGGGGTGCGTG
>JAKZSX010000288.1:0-7846 GCA_047517405.1 Candidatus Poribacteria bacterium
GCTAATTGAGGCAACAAGGAGAGATTAATAATTCATGAGATACATATCACTGACAATCCTAACACTCGCTTTCGTCGCAGTGTTGATTCCACCTTATGCAACACTTGCTGAAAATGAGGCGGAAGAGGTGTATTGGAACCAGTTTCGTGGCCCAAACGGAGACGGCAAAACGCTCGTGACAGATCTCCCGGTTGAGTTTAGCGAAACACAGAATATACGCTGGAAAACGGCGATTCACGACAAAGGGTGGTCATCGCCAGTCGTTTGGGGCAACCAGATTTGGTTGACGACAGGGCGTGAAGATGGCACGGAGCTATTTGCTATTTGTGTGGACAAAGACAGCGGCGAAATCATACACGATATCAAGGTATTCGATGTGGCGCAGCCGCAGTTGGAACATCCAGGCCTGAACAGCCACGCCACACCCACCCCTATTGTAGAAAAGGATTGCGTCTACGTTCATTTCGGAACCTACGGTACTGCCTGTCTAGATAAGGAAAGTGGGGAGAAACTCTGGGTACGTCGAGACCTAAACACCGATCACCGAGTACGTCCCGCATCTTCACCCATTATCGAGGACAATTCACTCTTTCTCACCTTCGACGGGGTTGATACTCAGTTTGTTGCAGCACTCAACAAGAATACAGGCGAAACTCTTTGGCTGCGGAACCGGGATGTAGATTCAGATATGGATGCAATGCTCAAGGCGGAAGGCTTCTCCGATGCCGATATCAAGGAGACCCAAAAGGAAAAACCGAATGACAACAAGAAGTCTTACGCAACGCCGACAATCATTGAGTATCAAGGGAAGCAGCAGCTCATTAGCCCGGCGGCCGGTGCTACAATCTCGTATGACCCAGAGACCGGCGGCGAACTCTGGCGCGTTCGCCATCGTGGCATGGGCTTTAACGTAGCGTGCCGCCCAATCTTTGAAAACAATCTTGTTTATCTCACGACTGGCGTAGCAAAACGATTGTTGGCCATCCGCCCCTCAGGAACGGGTGATGTAACGGATACACACGTTGCCTGGAGTGCTCGCAGAGGTACGCCCGAAATACCGTCGCCACTGATTGTGGGCGATCTGATGTTCATGGTCACTGAGGGTGGTGTCGTATCTTGTCTGGAGGCGAAGAGTGGGAATGAGGTTTGGAAAGGACGGCTCGATGGTGATTACTGGGCATCGCCTCTGTATACCAACGGAAAAATCTACTTTTTTAGCCGAGAAGGAAACGTGTCAGTGATTTCAGCAGGGCGAGAATTTAAGCTACTTGCCGAAAACGAGTTCGACGAAGGTTTCATCGCATCTCCGGCAATCGCTGGCAATACCATAATCGTGCGTTCCCTGACACATCTCTATTGCTTTGCTGAGGGTTATGAGATGGCTGCACAACCAGAAATCGTTAGCAAACCGAACGCGTCAAAGCAGAAAAAAAGGGTGTCCAAACCGATGTCGGGGCTTCCATTCAATATCACAGGATACTATATGGGTGAGACTCGTAACGACGGCGAGTTTGAGGCAACGTTTCTCATTGAATTCCCAGATCTCGACAAGGATGATTGGCCCACGGTTACTTTCACCGGCGAGCGATTCCGTGCCGCCTTTGCGAACTTGACGCAGTACCATCGTGTCACACTCAATCTGGCAGAAGGCGCAAAGGTAGAAAAAGGTCGCGGTAAATAAGGCTAGCTATATCAGTGGATATCGATCCCATTCTCCGCAGCGATTCGGCGAACATTCGCATTGGCAAGGGGAATCCTTTCCATCGGCAGATGCTCGATTAGTCCGTACCCATCCGGATAGAACCCATCAAACCTTCTGAGTGCCTGCGCGAGATCCAACTCGCCCTCGCCGGGCATATCTTCGTTAATATGGAGAACCAATCCATTTTCCACCTTGATATCTTTGACGTGCGCCACAGGGGCGATTGGTCCCATTACATCAAAGATATGGTTCAACCGATCGGTGCTATTATAAACCTGTTGAAGCGTCTGAAAATGGTTGACAAAGTCCATAACGATGCGCAGGCTATCTAAGCCAACGGCATCAACAACCGCTTTGCATGTTTCCGGTGAGTCCATTATCGAAACGGCATGGGTCTCGACAATAATGGTCACCCCTTCGGCATCCGCTTTCTGAGCAATCGGCGTTAGCGTCTCGATCAAACATTCCATACTTTCAGGCAGGTGATTATCCCGGTGCGATGTCCATGACCCGTCAGGATTCAGGCTTCCGGGACGGAGGAGGTAGTTGTGTGCGTTGATCTGCCGCGCGATCTCTGCGCCTCGATTAATCCGTCTTATAATTGATTCCCTGACGGCAGGATCGGGATCGAAGAGGCATTCGCTGTAGGTGAGGGCGAATTGCACCAAATCTAACCCCTCACCCGCCATGAACTGATTATACTTTTCACAATCTGCCATTGTAACATCGAAGACATCATCACTACTGAAATGGAAGCCGAATCCCGTAAATTCCAACCCCCGAATCGCTTCCATCTGTTGCTTTGTAAATGTGCGAAAGTTCCCCGGCAACATGCCGACAATTCCGAGTCTCATCTGAACCTCCATCTGGTTGATTTTTGATTGTCCGAGCACCAATGATACAGATTAGCAAATCCCTTGGTTCGCAGTTGGTTTTGACATTTCACACTGGAGTAGCAAGTTCCTGCGCCAATACCTGAAGGTCGTAGCCTTCCTTGCGGATGCGAAGGTCGTAGTAGAGCATCATTGTTGATACAATTCTAAATGCGTTGATGGGTAGTGAAAGGCAGATCGAAAGGAAAGAGAGAAAGGAAGGAAAACCAGGGAAGCTGCCAATGAGAAACGGAAGGGAAAGTACAAGGATCACTACAAATGCTTCCGCGAGTGTCAACCACACAATAAGGAGGAACGCCTTGTCAAAAAATCCTTTGACGAGTACGCGACTTCGCCTGAGTGCGCCGAATCCTCCTTCTCTCTCAATTATAACGACAGGGGCAGCCAAGCAGAACCAGACGTAAACGACAATTCCCGGTATAAAAACCATCAAACCAATGCCAGCAGCGATTGTAGACAAAACGAGTGACCCAAGCGTAAAAATGATGAGCACCCCAAGTAGCGGAAAGAGTGAACCTAAAACCCGTGAGTACGCTTCCCCGATGCTTATTGACCGTCCCAGTAAATGCTGCGAAATTACGAATATTCCAGCCGCCGTCACAATCAAAGATTGGAAAACCGTAATCGCTGTATACGGCAATGCTGCCGCCAACACTTGCGGTCCCACAATCTCAGCATATCCGTAAATCCAAATAGATTGAAAAGCTAACCCTCCAATCAGAGTGCCGGGAGCAGCAATTCCAACCAGCTTCAGAAAGTTCCCCCGATAGTGACGCAGCGCGGTGAAGAAGATCTGCCTAACGCCCATCGATTGGAACTGATATGTATCCACGATTGTCAGACCTCAACTCATTAAGATATACCTCAAGTTCTTTATCTCGCGGATCCAATTGGTACGACTTTTCCAAGTAATCGACCGCGGTATCATGTTGACCGATTTTCATGTACAGTGCTCCGAGGTTAAAGTAGGGACGAGGGTAAGTCGGTTTAATGTCAATCGATCTAAGGTAGTGGTCCCGCGCTTTCATGAATAATTCCTTGGTCTTGCCGATGACAATGTTCATCGTTACATCTTCGCCGAATTGTTGGATATAGATATATGCATCAATCGCCTGGGCTTTTGCGTTAATCGCTTCCGCGACATCTGACTTATCCGATATCATCACAATATAACCCGAACCTACCTCCGCTACCGCTGTCTCCAACTCCTGGACAGCTTCAGCCGGTGTTTGACCTGTCAAGTCGGTTTTCCAAGAGGGCCAGTTCGGCCCAGCATAATCGAGCCCATAATCGTAACTGGTTGCCCCAATATCATTATGGACTTCGGCGTTGTCCGGGCGCATCCTTAGGGCTTCTTCATAAATCTGGATAGCCGCAGTATGTCTTTTTGCGTTATGAGCGATTGCAGCTTGTTCACGCAAACTCTTAAATTCCTGCCCTTCCAAATTGATGGCTTCCCGAGCTACCATCTGATCGCTGGTCTTCATATAGTAGATAAGCGGGACAACTACAATGAGAGATAAACAAAGGAATATGATTGTTGGTAATTGTAAACGCATGTCTCCTCACCTCTATCTTTAAGAATGTGACAACAATGTATCCTGATCAGTTATGCTGTTCATAAGAATTGACAAAATTATAACTATAAACACCTCGCAACAGCTGAAGTTGCGATTCGTCTATGTTCAGCGAATGACTAAATCGGACAACTCCCACTGTTTACCGTCCCGCTCAAAGTAAAGACTAATCCGTTGAGGGCGCTTTAACTGGTTAATGATACGTTTGAAATCTTCGAGCGAATTAATCTTGAGACTGTTAATCCCGTAAATGAGATCGTCCCGTTTCAACCCACGTTCCGCCAATGTACTTTTCGATTGAACCTTTGTTACAAGGACACCATGCTGTATGTATTTTTCCGCCTGTCGTCGATTTAGCTGTTCAATTGTAATTCCCCAGCCGGGTACAGCATAGCTCCATTGAAGCTCCCGAATTTTCACGCTCAGGTTTCTGCGTTTCCCATCGCGGAGCACTCGGAGGGTCAGCGATTGATCTTCACGGAGAAGACGGGTAATAGCCAAGAACGTCTCTGAACTGGATACCGGTTTCTGGTCTATCGCTCCAATGACATCGCGACGCCGGATACCTGCTACTTCCGCCGGGCTGCCCTTCTTTACTACCGCAACCAACACACCAATGCCCTCTTCCAAATCAAGTGCTTCCGCCAAGCTCTGTGTTAAATCTTGGGGCTCAATGCCAATGTCCGGCGGTACAACCGCCCCATACGTGACTAATTGATCAACAACCTTTTGGACGATATTAACCGGAATAGCAAAACCGATGCCTTGTGAGCCACCGCTGGTCGAATAGATCGCCGTGTTGATACCGATTAACTGTCCGTATAGGTTGACAAGTGCCCCGCCGCTATTGCCCGGATTAATGGACGCATCCGTCTGGATGAGATCGCGGTAGAGTCGATCCTCCATCTTCAGGGAGCGACCCGTTGCACTCACCACGCCGACAGTAACAGTAGGGCTTGCATCTTCAACCATAGTCGCAAAAGGATGTCCGATCGCAATTGCCCATTCCCCGATCATCAGATCTCCGGCGTTACCCAATTCAATCGCTTTTAACTCTGGCACATCAATTTTTAAGACAGCAAGGTCTGTGAGGAAGTCCTCCCCAATAACTTCGGCACTCGCTTCCCGTCCATCTGAAAGGAGTACTGTTGTCGAGTCAGCCCCTTCGATAACGTGCTGATTGGTGATTACATAGCCTTTCGGGGCAAAAATCACTCCAGATCCAAGCCCGTGCAGGGTGCGCCGTTGTGGGACTTGGAAGGGAAAATCGAAAAACGGT
This sequence comes from Candidatus Poribacteria bacterium, assembly GCA_047517405.1. Taxonomy (GTDB): domain Bacteria; phylum Poribacteria; class WGA-4E; order WGA-4E; family PCPOR2b; genus PCPOR2b. Next base: position 5,452 of record JAKZSX010000288.1, read on the forward strand.
GCCCAGAAATCGTCAAAAAATGGAGACACATTTACTACCTGTGTTGTCGTCCGTGTCGTGCTGATATTAACGACCGCAGGACTTGCATACTCAACGGCATTGACAATGGCATTTCGCCGCGAGATTGATACATCCGCTTGCTGCTCTGACTTCGATTGGGCTATCCCCACTTGAGGAACCACGATCAACAAACATAGGAGTAAAATGTGAAATGTGAAACTCCAATAAATTGGGATGGGCTGTAAAACGTGATGCAGATGGAGTATCGCGTTTCGCGTGAATAAACACACACACCGCCAGACAAACCGAGGCAGTTTTTGAACGAATACACTCATAAACTATTCCACCATATATTTGGAAAAAAGTAGAAGAGCTACCAATCCCCCCGCTCTTCCCTTGCCTCCAGTCTGAGGATGCTATTCTTTACATTTGGTACGTGCCATATTCTTCTACCGGCACAATCCATGGAGGGATGTTTCCACCACTCTCTACTATCCTGAAATAAACTTCAAAAATCCTCTGGTATTTCAAACACCACGCTACCATCATTCTTTTTTTCGTAAAAAATCATCTTTGCCTCTATGGATTCCGGTAAATTTGGCAATGTATTATAGGTCTTGGGCTTAATAGAATATGCTTCTTCACCGACGAAACCATCTATACCTTGGGATTCTTCATCAGGTTCTGCCAAACGGTAGTTACAGCCTTTTATTTCTGCCAACTTTCCCAAGATTGCCCCCTGAAATTTCAGTCCCGTGAAAGTCTTGCCAAGAACCAGATCCTCTACCCATGATCTAACCAAGTCCCGGTCAATTTTAAGGGATGCCTCCTTGAAGTTTTCTATCATTGAGATTATTTTATCTGTCGCATTATCAATCGCATCGGGTTGTTGTCTTTGATACCACGTAACCCATTCTTCAAAAGTTTTGCCCGGAAATTCTTGAATTAACTCGCTCATTTGTCCAACAACACGTGGACGTGTAGCTTGAGAATTTTGACCCGCGATATTCATTAATTGGGTCGTATACTTTGGAAATTCGTAAGTAGGAACGTTCAAAAACGCCTGAATTTCGGTATTTCTTAGTCTGATTTCCACACATAATCCTTTCTGCGATATAAGGTTATTGTGCTTTTAATAGATCAAGTTGAAGACATTCTTTGTGATCTTTGATTTTATTTTCGGTCAAAGATTCTGAGGCTTTCTTGAAATTCCAATTCAGGTTATGAACTTTACCCTGAGGTTTCGCTGAGTACATGACTTCAAAGATATTATCTCCGCACGCTTGAACCTTGTTTAAGCTATTCAACAAAATACACTGTTCTTGGCTCGTTACCACCGGACAGTCATAATGTTTGTTTGTATATTTCAACGGTTTCGAGTTTTGGATCCGATTTTTGACAAACTCAAAATGTCCTGTCAATCTACCATGCAAATAATCGTTTGAAAAATCGACAATATGGCGTGCAATCGGACAAATTGTCTGTTGAAAACTCTTGTCGATTTCAACACCGATACTATTGCGTCCCGATGTCATTGCAGCCGCAAGCGTGGTTCCTGTACCCAAAAACGGATCGAGTATCACATCACCTTTCACAGAGTACATATTAATCAGTCGATACGCCAAATCAAATGGAAACGCTGCGCTCCGTAATCGCGAGGTCGTATTGGAAAGGCTCTGCTCTGTTCCCTTAATATCCGTCCAAATATCCGAATACCAGATATTCCGCTCTTCCCAAAACAGAGCACTTTCGCGTCTGTTCTCTTTTTCGCGCTCTATCCTAAATTCTCTTTTGGAGCCCTTCCTTACTATCAGAATGTACTCGTGTTCCAGAGTCACATAAGCGCCGGCAGGCAGCATACCCGATCCCATAAATTTATTGGGGGCATTGGTCTGTTTTCGCCAGAGAATATCAGGTAACGCTGAAAACTCGATATTTGAGAGATAATTCAGGATTCTCGCATGATTTGGATACAAACAAAAATCATCTCTTACCTTTCTCGTTGCATCGCCGATATTGATGCACGCAAATCGACCATCCTTTAGAACCCTGAACAGTTCATCCCATACAGAATCGAGGATTTTGTGCATTAACTCATAAGCCTGTCTACCATCGCCACGCGCCAATGCCTGCTGAATCTCTGGATTCTGGTCCCCAAACATATCATCCCACATACCAATCATAGGGTACGGCGGAGAGGTAACCACCAGATCAACGCTCTCTGAAGCGATTTCTTTCAGATTTCTCGCATCTTGAAAAAGGATCTTATGAATAGTTTTCATAGATAGGCTCGCGTGACGCGGTGTGAAACTATCCGATAAAGAACTGCTGGATTCACTGAGTGATAAGGCACCCGCTCAAACGGCATTAAACCTCTTCACATATAGCCTCTTAA